>JBMYOR010000208.1:0-5431 GCA_049599535.1 Bacteroidia bacterium
ATGATTTAGTTTACCCTATTTGTAACAAAGCTAAAAAACTCTGTGAATTAACTAATCAAAAAACATTTAGTAAGTTTGCAATCCAAAAGTTAAAAGAGCTTTTGTAAAAGAAACCCACTATTTCTCGGGGCAGTTTTCAAAGCATAATTTTAACTGGTATAGGGCCCAGTTTCCTATAAAAAGTAATGAGTTTATTACCGGAGAAGCCAGCCCGTCTTATTGTACTCATCCCTTGGCAGCCCAACGAATTAAAGCCCAATACCCCAATATAAAACTCATATTTATAGTGCGCGATCCTGTGCAACGGGCATTGTCAAATTATTTTCATTCGCTGCGCTACGGATACGAGCAACTTGCAATAAACGAAGCTTTTGATAGGCCAATGTTAGTTTTTGAGCAAGAGTTTGAGAAAATGAAAACTACGCCAAACTATCATAGCTACGAGTACCACACACATGGCTACGTTTACAAAAGTTTTTATGCAAAGCAGTTAAAGCTTTGGCTACAACATTTTAATGCCAATCAGATTTTGGTGCTCGAAAACAACGAAATGCTTAACCAACCCCAAAAGGTGTACAACCAAGTACTTAAATTTTTGAATTTACCCGAGTTTACACTAACTCAATTTGGTAAGCATAATGTGGGCAAAACGCAAAAAGTAAGTGATGAATTTATAAACCAACTTAAGGCAGAATTTAAACAGCCAAACCAAGAGTTTTTTGATTTAGTAGGCAGAAAATTTGATTGGTAAATTTTTGGTAACCGAAAAAAAATAAAAGTAATTACATAAACACTAATATTTGAAAAAGTGATTTATAAGCAAGCAAGTGCAATAAACTCAATTAAAGAGCGGGCCATGTATTGGCTCTTAAAGCTTGCTGATTATTTTTATTTAGCTCCAAGGCCTAAATATTCTAATACACAAACTAAGTGGGTTTTATTAGTAAAACTTGATTTGTTGGGTGATTATGTGCTTATTAGAAATTTTTTACAATCGCTAAAAGAATCAGAACAGTATAAAAACCACAAAGTCGCTTTTTGTTGTAATGCGGGAGTACAAGAAATTTCGCAAAAACTTGATGCAGAATTTGTAGATCAATGGATTCCGCTAAAGCTAAAGCCTTTTGTAAAAGATTTTAAATACCGCAAAAGCGTACTTGCTCAATTACGGGCACAACATTACCAAGCGGCCATATTTCCTACCCAAAGTCGTTCGTTTTTTTATGATAATATAATTGCGCAAATGGTAAGCGCAGATCAAAAAATTGCACCTTTAGGCAATGCTTACAATCAAATTAAATGGCAACGCCAACTGGGCGATAAATGGTTTGATAAGCTAATTGCTCAAGATTTTAAATATGAGTTTGAGTTTGCACTTAATCGTAATTTTTTTAAATCTATTTTACCAAAACAAAGCTTGCCATTATTTCCTAAAATTCAAATGGCAATTAACCAAAAGCAAAATGCAGTATTGGTTTCGCCAGGTGCTTCTGCCGAATTTAGAAGATGGTCAATAGAGAATTTTGCTAAAATTATAGAGCATGTATTGAGTCATTATAAAAACCTAAATGTGCTTATAAGCGGCGCCCCTGCCGAGCAAAAAATCTGCGAAAAGCTTAAAGCACACTTTGCTCAAAATACGAGAGTTACTAATGTGTGTGGCCAATTAAAATTAAGTGATTTGGCACTTAAGCTAAACACATGTTTGGCCGTGGTAACCAACGAGAGCGGTGTTACCCACTTGGCTAAGGCCATAGGTGTACCCTACATTTATTGTATTAGCAACGCCAACCATTATCAACGCTTTAATCCATACCCTAAAGATGATTCGGGGGTTAAAATGCGATATTTTTACCCTGAAAACTTTTTGCAAGCGCTTGAACAAAACAAAGCAAATGCATTTAAAAAGTACTACTGGGGCTCATCAATAAGTATTGAGAGCGTTAAAGCCGAAAATGTAAAACGGCAGGTAAAAGATGATTTTACCAAATTTTACAAATTGAGCTAGTAATTGAGCTCTATTTTTTTCGTTCTTTGCGTTCGAAAAAACAACCATACCTAAACCTAAACTATGAAGAAAAAACACTGGATTATTGGTGGCGTTATAATGGCATTAATAGTTACAATTTGGTGGTATAATTCGGCAACAACTTCAGAAGATATACAAGTTACAACCACGGTAAAAAAAGGCGAATTTGTATCAGAAGTAGTTACTGCCGGCGAGCTTGAAGCCAAAAATTCGGTGCGTATTTATGGCCCACGAGAAATGCGGCAATACAGGTTAAGCGATGTAAAAATTCAGGATTTGGTGGCCGAGGGTACAAGGGTAAAAAAAGGCGACTATATTGGTAGTTTAGATCCAACACCGCTTGATAATGCCCGGCGCGATGTGCTTAGTGAGTTTGAAAAAACCGAAAGCCAATACCAACAAGTAAGGTTAGATACTGCTATTGAGCTTAGAGCCAAAAGAGACGAGCTAAAAAACTTAAAATTTGCGCTTGAAGAGCGTGAGATAGAATTAAAGTACTCAGAATTTGAGCCGCCTGCCATACAACGGCAAGCCCAAATAGCACTTGAAAAATCGCAACGTGCCTACAAAAATGCCATTGAATCTTACGAGTTAAAAAGAAGACAATCAGTAGCCAAGGTAAGAGAAGTGGGTGCATCGTTAAATATTCAAAAAACCAAAATCGATAAGCTTAATGAGCTTATGAAAGCCTTTAAAATTTATGCGCCTGAAGATGGTATGTTTTTATACGCAAAAGATGGTTGGAGCGGAACCAAACGCAAGGCAGGTTCAACCATTAGGCCCTGGGATCCATTTATGGGCGAATTGCCCGATATGAGCATAATGGTGAGCAAAACTTTTATTAACGAGGTAGATATTAGCAAAATTTCGAAGGGTATGAAAGTGGTAGTTGGTATTGATGCTTTTCCTGAAAAAACTTTTGATGGAGAAATTACCTACGTGGCCAATGTGGGCGAAGATAAAGCCGGAATAAACGGCAAAGCCTTTGAAGTAATGGTGCAGCTTAATGAAACCGATACCATTATTAGGCCCGGAATGACAACCAGCAATAGAATTCAAATTTTTACCGAAGAAAGCGCGCTTTACATTCCTTTAGAAGCCATATCGAGCCAAGATAGTATTTATTACGCCGCAGTAAAAGATGGGCTGGGGTTTGAGAAAAGAGAAGTGAAACTCGGAAAATCTAATGAAAACGAAGTAATTGTATTGGCTGGCCTAAACGAAGACGAAGAGGTGTTTTTGGTGTTGCCACAAGATATTGATGAAACACCAATTACTCTACTGCCAAATAGCGATAAAGAATGAACAGGGAACGGCTAATCCTTAATTTTAATATTGCTTTTGATGCTGTTTTGGGCAATTTACTAAGATCGGTGTTAACCGCGCTCGGAATTATTTTTGGCGTAGCAGCGGTAATTGCCATGTTGGCTATAGGTAAGGGAGCGCAAAAAGAAATACTTGACCAACTTAAATTGGTTGGGGTAAATAATATTGAAATTAAATCATCTTTAGTGTTAAAAGATGGTAGTGGAGATACATCAAAAGTTAGAAAAAGATACACGCCTGGGCTTTGCATGCAAGATATTGAAGCTATTAGAACAATAGTACCCCATGTAGCCAATGTTTGTCCTGAGGGTAAAATTACAGCCGATGCTTATTTTAAAGATATTAAACACTCGGTAAATCTAATAGGCACACAGCCATCGTTTTTCGATATATTCCATTTTAAATTAAATAAAGGCAACTCGTTTTCAAAAGAGCAATTACAAAAGGGGCTGGCCGTATGTATAATTGGTAAAAATGTTGAATCAAAGCTTTTTAGAGGTCAAAATGCTTTGGGTAAATATATTAAAAGCCAAGGGCAGTGGCTCAGGGTAATTGGGGTTACCGAAAAAATTGGCGTATCGTCTGAGCCATCAAAAATTGCAAGTGTACGAGATTATAATAACGATATTTATGTGCCTGTACAGGCATATTTAGCTCTTTTTAAAGAGTTTAGTACCGATGGGCAAATGGTTTCGGGTGGTAGCTGGTCAATGTTTAAAGAGGGTACCAAAAACATAAATTATCATCCGCTCGATAGAATTATTGTGCAGGTAAACCAATCAGAAATGCTAAACCCAACGGGCCAGCTATTACAAAAATTGCTTTTACGACGACACAATGAAACGGCTGATTTTGAAATTGTAATACCTGAATTATTATTAAAACAAGAGCAACGTAGTAAAGATATATTTAACTGGGTATTATTAAGTATAGCTTTTATATCGTTACTGGTAGGCGGTATTGGTATTATGAATATTATGCTAGCATCAGTATATGAGCGAATTAAAGAGATTGGAATAAGAATGTCTATGGGTGCTCATAAGCGCGATATAATACAGCAATTTTTGCTCGAAGCTGTTATAATTAGCCTTACCGGTGGTTTTATTGGTATATTTTTAGGCGTTGTAATTTCACTAGCAATTACAATGGTAACCGATATTCAAACCATAATATCATGGACCGCCGTAATTGTATCATTTGTAGTATCGGCTACGGTAGGCTTAATATTTGGAATAATGCCCGCTCGCAAAGCAGCCATGCAAGACCCGATTACTTCATTAAGACATGAATAATTATTTATGAAAAAATTAATATTTAGTTTATTATACTTTTTACCACTTGTTGCCCTTGCCCAACAAGTATTAGACCTACCAAAAGTGGTAGAGTACGCCAAACAAAATAGCCCCGATGCTGCTGCTGCCAAAACAAGGTTCGAAAACAGCGACTGGATTTATAAATCATACAAAGCTGACCTTAGACCTACCATATCGTTAAACAGTACATTGCCCAATTTTAGAAGCTCTATTGAAGCTTATGACCTTGATGATGGTACACAGCAATTTATTTCAAGAAGCTTGGCTACCTCATTAGCCAATGTATCGCTTAGCCAAAATATAGGTTTAACCGGCGGAAGCATATTTATGAGCACCGGCATGCAGCGTATTGATGTATTTGGCGATAATGCTACTACAAGCTACCTTACTACACCTTTTAATATTGGATTTAATCAGCGATTGTTTGGTTATAACCAATACAAGTGGCTTAAGCAAACGGAGCCTATGCGTTATTTTGAAGCGCAACGGGCTTATTTTGAAGAAATGGAGGCCGTAGCGATTACAGCAACTAACCTGTTTTTTGACTATTACGATGCACAAATAGCCGCAGACCTAGCCAAGCTCAATATGGCCAATAGCGATACCCTTTATAAAATATCGAAAGGCCGATACCAATTGGGCAAAATAGCAGAACATGAGCTACTGCAAATGGAACTTAATGTTTTAAATGCTCAAAAGGATTTACGACAAGCAAAAATTGACCTAAGCAATACAAAAGCGCGCTTGCAAAACTATACGGGGC
>JBMYOR010000209.1:0-5401 GCA_049599535.1 Bacteroidia bacterium
GCTGTAGTTGCAGTAAGTTCTACGGTGTAGCTTCCTGCTTTTGCGTAAATTAAGCTTGGCTCAAATTTGTTGCTACTAGTACCATTACCAAACACCCATTGGTATTTCGAAGCGCCTGAAGAGCTGTTGGTAAAGTCAGTAGTTTGGCCCAAACAAACTTCTGTTGCCGAGAAACCAGCAGTTGGCAAATCATAAACAGTAACCTGTTTGTGAGCCGTATCGCTACAACCGTCAGCCGAAGTGGCAGTTAAGATGGCAGTGTAAGTTCCGCTGCTTGCATATTTATAAGTTGGATTGTCTTTAGTTGAAGATCCTGTGCTATTGCCAAAGTCCCAGCTGTAAGTACTCGCATTTGTACTCAAGTTGGTAAATGAAGTATTCAAACCTTGGCAAACTGAAGTAGCAGAGAAATTAGGCTGAGCTACACGTTTTACTTGAACTGTTCCGCTTGTACTATCTACACAACCTTTATCTGTTGTGGTTTTTAGTACTACGTTATAATAGCCTGCATTGGTGTATGTATGGCTTGGGCTGGCAGCAGTTGAACTCTTGTTATCGCCTAAATCCCAGCTGTGGGTTAAAGTGCCTGTGCTAACCGTGCTTTTGTTGGTGAAAGTAGTAGCCGTGCCTTCACATTCGGTGCTTGATGTAAAGCTTACTGTTGGCATGGCGTTTACTGATACAGTTTTAGTTATACTGCTATTACATCCACCGTCGGCAACTATGTCAAGTGTTACGGTATAGCTACCGCTGTTCTTGTAAACGTTGATTGGGTTTTGCTGGTTACTCGTTCCTTGGTCGCCAAAACTCCACGCATAACTCTGTATTTTACCAAAGGCCAATGTAGTTGTATCTGTGAAATAGGTTTGCTGACCTTCACATGCTGTTGTGGCTGTAAAACCTGCGTTTGGTTGGGCAAAAATGGCCAACTTTATAATGTTAGTGGTGACAGGTCCGCAGCTATTACCATCTGAATCTAATCTTCTAAACCAGTTGTTGCCTTGTATGCTACCTGGCTGGTAACTCATGCTCGTTGCACCTGAAATATCAGTAAAGTTTACACTGTCGGTACTTACTTGCCATTGGTAGGTGTAATTACCTACACCACCAGCAGTAGGGCTAATTTGACGCAGTTTGTTAGGCGTTATTCCTGCACAAATAGTGGTGTCGCCATCAATGCTACCTGCTACTAATAAGCTTGGTTGGGTAATGGTACCGTTGTGAGTATCAGCACAACCATTGGCATCTGTAACAGTAACAGAATAGTTGGCTGCTGTAAGTTTATTTATTTTGGCAGTAGTGGCCGAGTTGTTCCAAGCGTAGGTATAAGGCATGGTTCCGCCAGTAACACTAACTGTAGCCACACCGTTATTACCACCAAAACAAGATACTGTAGTATCAATAGTAACTGTAGCACTAAGCACAGTTGGCTCGGTTATAGTACCGCTTCTTTTGTTGGTACAACCATTGGCATCGTTTACAGTAACAGTATAAGTGCCCGCTACCACACCTGTAATAGATGCCGTAGTAGCCGAGTTGCTCCAATTGTAAGTGTATGGCATTGTTCCGCCAGTGGCAGCAACAGTAAGCCCACCATCGCTAAATCCATTACATGTTACATTGCTATCAATTGTTATATTTAGGGCTACAGAATCGGGTTGGGTTATTTGTACACTTGATGTATCAGTACAACCATTATCATCAGTAATTGTAATCGAATATCTGCCTGCGGCTACTCCATTAATAGATGCCGTTGTAGCCGAATTGCTCCAAGCATAAGTGTATGGCATAGTTCCGCCTACTGCTGTTGCAGTGGCGCCACCATTACTTAAGCCAAAGCATGTTGTATTACTGTCAACTACCGATGATGCCACTAATAAAGCAGGCTCGGTAATGGTAATAGAGTCTAACAGAGTGTCTTTTTTAGCATCAATAACCATAAGGGAATATGTTCCAGCGCCTACATTTCTAATAAATGAGTCAGTGCTATTATTACTCCATAAATAATTGAAAGGTCTTACGCCACCATTAACTTTCGAAGTAATCTTACCTGTTTTCTCACCATTACAGTCGATCGTACTGTCAATAGTTAGGCTTATGCTATATTCTGGTTGTTTACCAATACCAGAGATTTTGAAAGTGTATGTTTTTGCTCCATTAAGCGAATCGGTATAGGCTATTGAAACGAGTGCTTCTTTGTAGCCGGAGTCTGTAGGTGTAAATGAAATCTTGAACATTGAACTGTCAAGTGCAAAAAGTGTATCTACTCCTATTTGTTGGGTCACCGAAAATAAGCCGGCATCAGTTCCAGAAATGGTAACTTTTGGTGTTCCAGTAACGGTTACTGTATCTTCAAAATTCTTTACTAGGTTGTAAGCATAAAATTCATTTTCAACTGTAGTGTTCGTAATTACACTATCCCAACTAGTATTTGTAAGTGTATCAGTAGTAGTTCTACCTGGAGCGATTACTCGGTCATTTGAAGAAACCAACATTGATGATCTTAGAAATAGAAAATCAGGAGTTCCGTAATGGAAGTTGTTGAGCGTAGATGTTGGGAATACTTGAGTTTTGCTACAGCTACCGCAATAGCGCATGGCCACATATTCAATGAACTCGTTTGCCTGCCTGCTAGTGCCATAATAGTAACCAGTCTGATCACCATAAGCGGTTATGGCATAATTTTTATCTTGTTCAAGCACAATAGGATTGGTGAGTTTTTCATATTCGTATTCACCAATTTTTGTTGGTTTAAAAACTATTCGAGCGAGTTCTTTTTGATTGTCAACATCCCATATTAAAGTAGGAAAAGTATCGAGGCCAATCATTCTACCACCAATATCAGTAATAATTATCGGTTCTTTTGGTTTAAACTCAAAACCACGTCCCCAATCTTTTACGCTGTTTGAGCCAGCTATAATAACCTGATCTGTTGCTGACCTTTTAGGCAATAGAGAAGGTGCTGCTCCTTTACCTTGAATATTGAAGGTGTAAGGGTTTTCATCGGCATCATTATTAGCAATTGATACCGTGGCCGTAATAGTTGTCAGGTCAACAGGATTAAAACTTATAACAAATGCACTAGAATCTCCAATTGATATTGAACTTGATGGTTGCGTAGTAACCGTAAATCTAGCAGCTCCAGTGCCTCCAATGCTTACAATCGGATTGCCATTTAAGCTTAGGCTTCCCGAATCAGTGTTTAACACATAAAATGTTTTACTAATTGTGGCTGTACCCGTTGTATCAATAGAACCAAAATCAGTGTTGTTGGTTGAAGAGAAAGTAGTGCTTCCGCTGGCGATTTCTATTCCATTACCCTTTACAGCAATTTCTGGCGCTAAAACCGGACCTGATGTTCCTCTAATCTCTAAACCATCAAAACCTGAGTAATCACTTGAACCATCATTATATGCGGCCCAAACAAATTTTACGCTATCAACGTTATTAGGAATGTCATGACGTATGGTTAACCATTCATCTGAATTTTTCTCTAAAGTCTCTACAGTTTGAGCAACATTGTCGAAGTATAGCTGATAATAAATTCTATCTGAAGCATCAAAGCCGTCAGAGTAGTAATTGAATTTTAGCTTGGCATCACTAACGTTTCCAACAAAAATATTTTCAAAGTTTAAAAAGTGGTCAGATGAGCGACCACCGTTGCTGTTTCTTAAATCTTGAGTACCCCAGAAATATCTCCCGTCATAAGGATTATCAATATCTCCAGTAAACTCCCTAATAATATCCCATATATCTTCTGAGCCGCCAATCACTGAATCTGTTTCGGTGGCATATTTAGTTGGGTCTGGTGTGTAATCCCAATTATCGTCAGTTGTGCCTTCAAATTTTTGGGCAAATGCTATTGGTCTTAAGTCAAGCGCGTTGCCAATTAATGTAAATGTGAACGTATCGTTTACCGAGTTCGCAATTTTCACCACGGCCGTATCGCTTCCAATGTTAGTCGGGCTGTATTTTATTTGAAAAGTTGTAGAGTCGTCATTGTCAATTGAGCGATCGCCGGGTTGAGAAACCACTGAGAAAAAACTGGCACCAGGTCCGCCAATACTTACCGGATTGGTACCCGTTAAAGTAAAAAAGCTATCTAAAGAGTTTTCAATAGAATAGGTAATTGTTTTAGAACTGAATATGCTTACAGAGTCTAGCAATGTATTGTTATTCAATGAAGCAGTTGTGCTTCCATTGCCGATATTATTATCGTTTCCTGTAATGTCTAAAGCGGGCGGACAGGTTCTACCAGTCGTGCCGCCACAATAAGGTTTGAACCTAAACATAAAAGTAGCCGTATCACTACCAAAGTTTACTTGGTTATTTTTACTCCATACTAGGATGTAATAGGATCCAGGGCCAATGGTGTCTGCAGAACTGTTATTGTTGTTCCAACCTACATTTCTTACAGCATTTTGGGCAGCCGTTCTGTTAGGGCTTGTCCAAATATGCTTCCAACCAAGCACCATTGTGTCTCTAAAACCACAAAAATTACCTGGCTGTCCACTCACATAAGTTATATCACTGTAGGCACTTGGGTTCTTCTTTTTGGCCCTATAAGCGATGGCAGAGCCAGCAAGTGCAGTAAAATTCAAATTGTCAATTCTTATGGAACCAGCAACCGGAATATCAACTCGATATACCCACGTTGAACAACAACCTATTGTATGGCAGGTACCGCTCATTCCGGTTGGCGATCCGCCACCCGAGGAGTTGGTGAGTTTGTGGTAATAAGGAAAAGAATTGACCACATGTGCCGTACCTGGCGTTTTGTGGGTTTGGGTTTGAGCACCAGCAGCAGCCCAGAAAAAGGTTGCTATGAGCATGATAAAAAGATTTCGTAAAAATTGCCGACTGTGCATAGGTTCAGGTTTAAATTGATGCTACGAAAAAAGCATCAATTACCAGTTGGCGAAAAAAGTTGTGCCGAGCATTAAGGCACTTGTTCTAAAGATGGTGTTTCGTGTTCTAAGTGATTATTAGAAAGGGTTTAGATTGGTGCAATCTGCTTGAGATTCTACTCAATCCTTACCCTTTTCATTAGCTCTTCGCGGTAGGTTTTTCCAATGGGTACTTCGCCTTCGCCAATCACTACATAGCTGGTGTTTATGGCTTCTAAATGGTGCATGTTTATGGCATAAGATCGATGCACTCGAAAAAAGAATTCAGGGAGTTTTTCGCAAAAGGCATTCATGCTATTTCTTATTAAGTGTGTTTTACCATTTTGCATGTAAAGCTCTACATAAACGTGCTCTGCTTTAATGAAAAGTATGTCCTCAAATTTCACCTTCAGAAACAGGTTTTTGCTCTTAACAAAAAGGGCATCTTTTATTATTACCTGCGGTGCTTCTTCATTATCTTTTTCGAAGCTGTTGCCGTAATGATTGTAAAGCGC
>JBMYOR010000210.1:0-5396 GCA_049599535.1 Bacteroidia bacterium
GTGTTTTATGACATCATTACCATACCCTTTTAAAATGATTATCTGTTGATTTTAATCTGATTCGGAATCATCAACCGGAGTTTCATCTACAATTTCGCTTTGCACTAAGGGTGTTTCAACAATTGGCTTAAGCTTCATAAAAATTTGATCGGCGGTATAGGGTCGTAAATCGCCCATCCATTTAAACCCATTTATTAGCAAAGTATTAGGGTTTACATTTTGCCCTGGTGTTACAAGGCTTTTGCCTTTATCAATAAACGCCAAACTTTTAATTCCTTCTTTTCCGAATCTAATTTTTGCCATACGGGCAGTTACATCATTTACCCCTACAAGTGCACTATCGCCTTCGAGTACATAATAAATGGCTCTTGCTCCGCTATGAACATCAACGCGTTTTACTTTACCGTTTTTAAAATAAGCGGTCATACTATCGCCTGCAATTTGATCATATTGATTATAAGGGTGCTTTTGACCCATAAGCGAATTGCCTTTTAACATTACTTTCTCAATACCATCTTGCCCAAGTTTGGCTTTAATATTTGCTCCCGTTATCTGAAAGCTATCCATCCAAAACACTGGCGAACCATTATAATCTATTAATGAATCGCTTTGAAAATAGGTCATTGAATCACATGCAGCTTGGTATTCTCTGTTATAAATACGAACATTATAATAGGCTTGTGCTATACGTTTGGTTTTAGAGCTATCATAATATATTTTTAAAGTATCGCTGGTTAGGTATAGCGTGTCTTCACCTTCATACTGAATCATTTGAAGGCTATCGGTTATCATATAAGCATCATCGTTTCTATTATAAAAAGCATAATTACCCTGCACATCAAGGTGTTTTACGGTATCAATTAAATGTGCTCGTTTGTAGGCATAGCCTAAGCCTGTGTTCGAATTAAAATAAAGACTATCACCCTTTAATGATTGACCCTTATCTCTCAAAATTGAATTTTTACCTAATCTAACTTCATTACCTTGTGAGTAAAACACACCGTTTTCGCAATATAAAAACTGACCTTCTTTTGTGGTAATATAGCTTGGGCCTTTAAAGTAACTGTTTTCGTTTGCTACATTATACTTGAGTGTATCGGTTTTTACTTTATAATCGGGGTTAATTAGCCTTACATGTTTTTTAAAAAACATATCCTTGCTTTTGGCGTAGTAGTACCCCTTAATGCTCGAGAGCTGATTTTGACCATCGGTAATAAAAGCTGAGTCTACGTAATAAGCTATTTCTGATTGCATATCGTAGAATAAAGCCGTGGTATTGAGTTTCATTTTACCATCGGTCATAAACACTTTTTCTCCCCTTACGTCAAGTTTTTCATTTTTTTCATCATAGTACAATTCATCTCCGGTAAGTAAAAAAGTATCGCCTTGATTAAATCTTACATTATTGTAGGCATAAATGGTTTCATCTTCAATAAACTGAATTGCGCTATCGCATTTAAAAATTACTTCATCTTTTTTAAATGCTACGTTGCCCACTAAAACACGCACGCGCTTGCCGTTAATTTTTTTAAAGCTCAACTCGTCAAGGCTAATTACTTCAACTTTTCCGCCGGCTACGGTACTTTTTTCAGTGTTTTGCTGAGCCATAGCCAATTGCGCCAAAAGCAATGGCCATAAAAGTAAAAGGGGTTTAATCAGTAGTGTTTTATATTTAGTCATTTGTTGGGGTTACTTCGGCCAAGGCGCTGAAGTAATATTTTTTGTGGGTACCAATTTCAAAACAAGAGTAGCGCTTTCGCAATTTATGTTCCACTTCAAACAATCGGTTTCTAAAAATAAAACGTTCGCCTGGTTTTAAATCACCTACTCTAATTACATTTAATTTTAAGGGATTATGCGATTCAAGAGCTAGATATAGGTTTTCGTCGGTACAAGATGATGCAGCAGGGTTTTCCATGTAATTAATTAAGGCCTTGTTAATATTTTCAGGAAAAACACCGGCTTGAATATGTGGAACAAGTAATTGCCTAAAGTATGATTTCCACTCAACCCCGTGTGGGGCAACCTTGTGCCCATAAGTTTTAAAATTGTACATGTGGGCTATTTCGTGTACAAGTGTAACCAAAAAAGCGAACTGATTTAAGTTGTTGTTTACGCTAATTTTATGCGGTATATCCTTACGTAGTGGTGCTCTGTAATCGCCTAATTTTGATTTTCGAGGCTTTGATATTTTTAGGTGTACATTGTTTCTAACCAAATGGGGTTCAACTACCTGAAAGGTATTTGGGGGAATAAATTTTTTTAAGGCTTCGTATATACTACTCACAGTTGCTATATAGAGCCTGCAAAGAAAACTAATCCTTTAGATTTGGGTTGGTGGCTTCTGCCTTTACTCTTACTGATTTTACATCTTCGTAAAAATGCTCATCAAAGGTTTGCTTGCTCTCTATTCCATCTTTTAACACCCTTACTACCAACCATATTACCAGTAATGGCGATAATGCCCATGATGCAATAATTACCACATCAGGTATACCCAATTGGGGCGCAATTGAATGGATCATTAAATACAAAGTGGTAATTAGTATTGGTGTTTTTATGGGTTTCATTTAAATGGCTTTTTATTTTAACACACTAAAAAGCCAAATGGTTGATACATAAACAACAAAAAATAGCACTAACAATTATTTGATGGTTAACACCTTACCTTACTGATTTAACTAATAGATGTTTTAGGTAAAAATTGCTTTTGCCAACCAAACCATAAAAATGCAACCCAGCACATTGAGTAAAAGATAAACTATGGCTTGAATTATATGCGATGCCGAACTTAGCTCAAAAAAATCTACGGCAAAAGTGCTCATGGTGGTTAGCGATCCGCAAAACCCTACCGTTAGCAAAAGCTTATACTCGTGGCTTAGTAACCTTGGTTGAAAAACGCCAAATAAAAGAGCCGAAAGTAAAAAGCTACCCAATAAATTTACGGCAAGTGTACCTAACTGAAAATGCTCAATTTTATCTTTTAAAAGCTCATTAATACCAAAACGAGCTATGGCACCAGCAAATCCACCAATACCTACCAAAATAGCTTTTAGCAGCAAATTAGTTTACTTTTTTCTGTACTCAGGATGCGCTTCGTCAAAATCTACCCAGTAATCTTTTACGGTTTGTTTCATCTCTTTTCTTAACCATAGAATTCCAATAAGGTTAGGAATAGTCATAAGCGCAATGGCAATGCCCGCAAAGGTCCAAATAATTTGAGTATCGGTAAACGATGCCAAAAAGAAACCAATGATGTAAAGCACTCGGTATGGCAAAATACCTTTGCTCCCAACCAAAAAGGTCATGGCTCTATCGCCATAATACGACCACGAAATGGCGGTTGAAAAAGCGAATAGCAATAAACCAATAGTAACCACATAGCCACCCCAGTTGCCCATAAATCCATTATTAAAAGCTATGGCGGTTAGTGGCGCACTGTGTACCAAAGATTTTCCTCTAAAAATGATGCCATCAGAGTTTTTAACTTTACCATTTGCAATTGCCAATGTGCCTGTATAGGGCTGTTCTTCGCCAACAACTTCAACAGCATCATTGTTTTGCAATACCTTAAGATCATCGGCTACCGAACGAGCGTGTAGTATAGTTACCGTATTGTTTACAACGTTTCCATTTTCAATTTTAAGCTCACCAGTATACCCGCTCAAGGCTTCTACATCATTTAAATGCTTGTAAAGGGTGCGGCTATTATCATCTTCGGTATATACACCATCGAGTACTTCAACCTCAGCAAATTGAAAATCATTTTGGTGCTTTTGGTTCCAAACCCCTGATGAAATTAACGTAATACCTGTGAGGGTACAAATTAGAATGGTATCGATAAAAGGCTCTAAAATGGCTACCATACCTTCAGATACGGGCTCATTAGCCTTGGCCGATGCATGCGCAATTGGCGCTGAACCTTGGCCTGCCTCATTTGAAAACAATCCGCGGTTTACTCCGCGGTTAAAAGCATAAATTATAGTTGCGCCTAAAAACCCACCTGATGCAGCTGAACCCGTAAAAATATCGGTAAATACTGATGCAAAAGCTGGTAATATTTGATCGTAATTATAAACTAAAACCGATAGCGCACCAAGCACGTAAATAATGGCCATTGTAGGCACTAATTTTTCGGTAACCTTAGCTATTCTTTTAATACCACCAATAATCACAAAACCTAGTAAAACCGCCAAAACACCGCCCGTAAGCATTTGATTGATTCCGAATGTGGCATATACCGAGCTGGCAATACTGTTGATTTGGGGCAAATTACCCGTACCAAATGACGATATTACAGTGGCCACAGCAAATAGTACGGCCATCCACTTTAGATTTACTTTGCCTTTGCCCAACTTAAATTGAGCGTTTTTCATAAAGTACATTGGCCCACCTGCCATGGTGCCATCATCTGTTTTTTCTCGGTATTTGTGCGATAGTGTAACTTCAACAAACTTGGTGGTCATGCCTAAAAATGCAGTAACCAGCATCCAAAACAAAGCCGCTGGCCCGCCTAAGTGCAGGGCAAACGCTACACCGGCAATATTTCCGGTGCCCACTGTACCAGATAATGCTGTGGCCAATGCCTGAAAATGAGAAGTGTCACCTTCATCGCCTTTTTTATCAAATTTTCCTTTTACTATGTTTATTGCGTGCTTAAAAAACCTGATTTGCGGAAAACCTAAATAAATGGTGAAAAACACACCTGTGAGCAGCAAAAGCGCCACAAACCACCAGCTTCCGCCTATGTAACCATCAATTGTAGCGAGAATGTTGTTGAGTTCTTGCATAGAAAATATTTGAGCGGCAATGATAGACCAATAATGCCAAATAATCAATTTAGGCTTTTTTCAGCGCGTTGGTTACCTCAGTTTTGCCAAATCAGTAACTTTCAAAAAGTTAAATCTTTTTCGAATTGACCTTTGTCAATACTGTTAAAGATTAACAAAATACTTTTGCCCTACCAAAATGAAGGTAACTGAAACCAATACCGACTCGAGCATAATTACCAAACTGCAACATAAATGGGGCGTAAATAGCCTATGGCAGGTTGTAATCATTTGTTTAGTATTTGCCATTACGGGTTCAATGAGCTTAAAAGTGGGCAGACCCGTTTTAGATTTTTTGGGCGTACATCAAGAAACCATGACCCCATGGCTATATTGGCCAGCAAGGGTTTTAATTATTTTTCCAATTTATCAGGTTTTACTAATTTTATTCGGAACTCTTTTTGGTCAATTCAAATTCTTTTATCAAGTAGAAAAACGAATGCTTGGCAGAATGATGCCGTTTTTGTTTAGAGATTAAAAGCTCTGAATTACAAAGCGTAGAATCGCTATTCCATTCATGAAAATTCATCCATTTCAAAATTATCCTTGTTGATATTTGGGTATCTG
>JBMYOR010000211.1:0-5385 GCA_049599535.1 Bacteroidia bacterium
AGGTTTTTTTCTCTGTTTTGGGAGATGAGGTTGCCATCAATGAAGCGGATCAATTTTTGAGAAAAAAGATTAAGTATATACGTGGAGAATTGAGCAAAAGAATCGTTTTAAAATATATGCCAAAAGCAATAATTGTGGGTGCCGGAATTGCCGGTATAGCTACATCAATAAGACTTAGCAGCAAAGGATATAATGTGGTAGTTTATGAGGCCAATGCATACACTGGCGGAAAACTACACGCCTTTGAAAAGATGGGTTACCGTTTTGATGCAGGACCTTCGCTTTTTACTATGCCACAATATGTTGAAGAATTATTTGCGCTTATGGGCGAAGAAACTTCGGCACATTTTGAGTATTTAAAAAAAGATGTGGTTTGCAATTATTTTTGGGAAGATGGCCAACAGTTTAGCGCCAAAGCAGATAAGCAGGAATTCATAAAAGATGCTTCTCAAGCCTTTGATGAAAACCCAAAAGCGATAAGCAAATATTTAGATAGAAACGCAGAAAAATACGCTATTACCAATCATGTTTTTCTCGAAAAATCATTACATAAATTAAGTACATATTTAAGCTGGGCTACTTTTAAGTCGTTTTTGCAAATGCCAAAGTTGCATATAAATAAATCGCTTCATAGGCTTAATAAAAGCACTTTTAAAAGTAAAAAGTTAGTGCAGTTATTCGATAGATACGCCACCTATAATGGCTCTGATCCATACAAAACACCTGGGATAATGAGTATTATTCCGCATTTAGAAATGCATTTTGGCACCTATTTTCCAAAAAAAGGGATGCATGCAATTTCGCAATCGCTTACCCAATTGGCCCAGCGCCATGGTGTTGAATTCAA
The DNA here is from genome assembly GCA_049599535.1 of Bacteroidia bacterium. Classification (GTDB taxonomy): domain Bacteria; phylum Bacteroidota; class Bacteroidia; order CAILMK01; family JACPUW01; genus JACPUW01. The sequence continues at coordinate 848 of JBMYOR010000211.1, forward strand.
ATTAAATAGCCCAGTCTCTAAAATCTTGGTTGAAAAAGGGCAGGCGAGAGGCGTTGTGGTAAATGACCAAACCCAGTTGGCTGATGTGGTAGTGAGTAATATGGATGTTTTTAGCAGCTACAGACATTTGCTCAAAGACCAAAAACAACCGGAGCGAACTCTTAAACAAGAGCGGTCAAGTTCAGCTCTAATCTTTTATTGGGGCATCAAAAAAGAGTTTCCTGAACTGGACTTACACAACATTTTTTTTAGCGAAAACTATAGAGAAGAGTTCCGACAGATTTTTGATGAGAAGGGGCTTCATAATGACCCAACCGTTTACATACACATTAGCAGCAAAGACAAAAAAGATGATGCGCCCGAAGGCTGTGAAAATTGGTTTGTGATGATTAACACACCTGGTAATTTTGGTCAGGATTGGGAAGCCTTAAAAAAACAGGCTAGAAAAAGCATTATAGAAAAACTCAATCGCATTTTAAAAACCGATGTAGAAGCTTTGATAGAAACTGAAGACATTTTAGAACCCATTACAATTGAGAGTAAAACGAGCTCGCATCGGGGTTCACTTTACGGGGCAAGTAGTAATTCCCAGTTCGCTGCATTTTTACGTCACAAAAACTTTAGTAGCGATATTAAAGATTTGTACTTCTGTGGTGGCTCGGTTCATCCCGGTGGCGGCATTCCGCTTTGTTTGTTGAGTGCTAAAATTGTTGGGGAGATGGTGGATGGTGTGGGGTGAGAGCTTAGGGAGTAATTTTCCTACATGGCAACTTTTCAAAAGTTCTATTATAGAAAAAGTCAATGTGTTTTCTGCCGAATAGTGTTTTAGGGTATCGGGATTGATGCCACAAGACATTTCGATGGAATGATTTCCATCGTTTCTGATCAGTAACGAGCGATTTCAATCGCTCGCACTAAAGATGAAATAAGCGAAAAACTCAATTTTTGACTTTATGATACAACTCCCGATACCCCTATAATGCTTTTCTAATTTTCAACTTTTGAAAAGTTAGTTGTAGAAGCGGAAATCGACAATTAACGCTGTTGGAATTGACCTATGTCTAAAGTCCATTTTATCATGGGTTATATCAGGACTTTATTTGATGCGAATCCTGACAGAGTTGGGTTGCAATTTGATTAAAAACCTTTACTTCAATGGCGGCTCGGTTCATCCCGGTGGCGGCATTCCGCTTTGTTTGTTGAGTGCTAAAATTGCCTGTGAGCAAATCAATTAAGTTCCTAATTTGTGATGAAATAAATCAGAAACTCTAATTAGAAACTAATCATACTTTAAGCTTCCCTTTCTTTTTCAAATACGCTACACCAAGCTTTACAAGTCCATATTCAATTCTGTCGTTTAAAAATTCCTTTATACCGTTTAAATATTCGCTGCTTTCAAGGTGTTTTACGGCTTTTATAATATCGTCAAGGTCTGTTTTGCTTAAGTAGGGGCTTACGTCAATGTTTTCGCCACGTTCTATAAGCCAGGCAAAATGGCCATAAACGGTTCCGGCATTTATACCGCGTTCTTTTGCAATGGCTTGGGCATTAAGTCCTTTTTGGTATTCTAAAAGGGTTTTAAAATAGCTGAGGTTTTTTACTTGTCCCACTTCATTGTTGAGCAGGTATGCTCTTATTTCATCAATAAATGTTTCGCCATAAGCCTTGAGTTTATGTTGGCCTATTCCGCTAATTTCTGCTAGATCTTCAATAAATATGGGCGAAGCTTCAGCCAACTCTGTTAAAGTGGCATCATTAAAAATGGTATACGCGGGTACTCCTTTGGCTGTAGCTAATTTGTATCTCACCCGTTTAAGTACTTCAAATAAGCCTTCTTCGCGCTGTTCTTTTTTGGTCTTTTTCTTTTCAGGTTTTTTGAATTTTTCTTTCTCCCTATCAAAGAACACGAGTTGCTGTTGAGCTTTGCCAAAAAGTATTTGATTGCCTGTGGCTGTTACTTTTAATGTAAAATTATCATCGTATGCAATCTCTATGAGCCCAAAATTGAGCATTTGGTTAATGTAGTTTTGCCACTCAAAAAAGCTGTGTTGGCTACCTGCTCCAAATGTTTTAATATTTTGATAACCTTTCTCTGTTACTTCAGCTTTATGCGATCCACGCAACACATCAATAAGCATTTGCATACCCACTTCTTCTTTCATGCGTTTCATTGCCGAAAGCGCTTTTTGTACTATCACCGTTCCATCAAAATGCTTTCTTGGGTTTTTACATACATCGCAGTTGCCGCAATCTTTTTCTAGTACTTCGCCAAAGTAGCTGAGTAAGATTTTTCTACGGCACACATCAGCTTCGGCGTATTGGTGCATGCGCTTTAGCTTCTCCATGTTTATCTCAGCCAACTTGCCTTGCATGGCAAAATCAGTAAGAATTTTCAGGTCGCCATAATTGTAGTACAAACGCGTTTCGCTCGGTAAACCATCACGGCCTGCTCTACCTATTTCTTGGTAGTAGCTCTCAATGTTTTTTGGGAGATTATAGTGGATTACAAAGCGCACATTGCTCTTGTCAATGCCCATTCCGAAAGCAATGGTGGCACAAATTATTTTTACCTTATCGTTTATAAAATCTTCTTGAACTTGATTTCGTTTTTCATGTGGCAAACCGGCATGATAAACGCCCGCCTTTATACCAAAGCCCGCCAGTTTCTCAGCTACAGCTTCGGTACTTTTTCTACTTAAACAATACACAATTCCACTGTCGTTTTTGTACTTGTGTATCATGTTGGCAATCTGTACATAACGTTCTTTTGCAGGCAGGTTGGCGCGAACTTCAAGGCTCAGGTTTTGGCGGTTAAATGAGCCCACCATTATTTCAGGTTTGTGCATACCCAGTTGGCTAGAAATATCGCGTCTTGTCACCTTATCGGCAGTGGCAGTAAGCGCCATTACAGGCACATTTTTAAATCGCTCTTTTAGTATTTTAAGTTGGGTGTATTCGGGCCTAAAATCATGTCCCCATTGGCTCACGCAGTGTGCTTCGTCTATGGCTATCAAAGTCAATGGCAAATCGGTGAAAATGCCCATATCGTTCACCAACTTTTCGGGCGAAACATAAAGGAGTTTCAGCTGTCCGTTAGCCGCTTGATTGAGAATGTTATTATTTTCTGTAGCAGAAAGGCTTGAATTGATATACGCCGCCGGAATTCCGTTTTGGGTTAAAGCATTTACCTGATCTTTCATGAGCGAGATTAAAGGCGAAACCACCAAGCAAAGCCCATTTTGCACTATTGGCGGAATTTGATAACAGATGGATTTACCCCCGCCAGTAGGCAGAATAATTAGGGTGTCTTTACCAGCTAATACACTTTCAATGGCTTCTTGCTGTAGTGGCCTAAAGCTTTTGTAGCCATAGTATTTTTCAAGTGCCTTAAGTATAGCTTGCTTTTCCATTAGCTCAATTTAGTTTAAGGTTCAAAGTAAATAAGATTAAGGAATAAAGTTCGGTAGTTTTTAGTCTAAGGTCTCATGTCCAAGGTCAATTAACGTCCGACGACTCTAGCTGGCCATGCAGGTGTCGTCCGACGTTTTTGAGTTTAACTTCTACGCCAAGGCTTCGAAGTTCGATGAGTTTCTATTCTAGAGTTTGTAAACGTCCGAGGACTATAACCAGCCCTGCAAGTGTTGTCTGTCGTTTGATTTATTAGAATTTAGATCATGATTTCGTTATTCGACATTCCTTATTCCACCGCCTTTTAAATTTTACATTTAGAATTTTGCGGTTTTACATTTAAAAAACTTTGCCCCTTCGTGCCTGCGTAGCAATCAAATTGAAAACGCCAATAATGGGGTCCGATGCTTTATATTACAACCTTACTATGGCAGTGCTTTTACTTTTTTAAATCGACTAATACGAGCTATAGATCCGATTTATTGTATTTTTAACACCAATTATTGAACCTTACTAGGGGTTGTAAACTGCACCAAATATTTTGTTTTAGGCTGCTTATACTTGCAATATGAATTTTAAAACTAGTGGACGGCAAGAAAAACTAAAGAAGCAAACCCCAAGGAAACAAGTCTTATTTCTAAGAAGATGGAAGCTCATCTTGCCTTGAATTGGAAAATTATAAAGGGATAAGAAGAAAAACAGCCACTTCAATCATCGCTAAAGTTTTGAAGTGGCCTCACTCAATTTAACAATTATAAAGTAAAAATGAACTTAAAAACAAAACTAACCTTATTGAGCCTTTTTATGGCTTTTAGTATTCTGCAAATACAAGTGGCTTATGCCGGAGATGAAACTTACTGGAATGATCCGACGCCCCCCCCGCTGGGAACAGGCATAGATGTTACAGGAAGTTGTATTGGTTCTATATCTGCCATGCAAACTTGGCCGTTTCCTGGTTCTGTCGCCACGTGGTCGGCTCCAATGGTCGGTGGCCCAATTGTAAAAAGTATTGAAATTCCTGCTGGTAAAACTCTAATCATTCAAGGCAACTATGAACTCTACACAGGCCCAAATACTACATCGCCTTTTGTGAAATTTCTTGTAAGACAAGGTGGAACCTTAATAATTGA
>JBMYOR010000212.1:0-5384 GCA_049599535.1 Bacteroidia bacterium
TCAGCCACCATTTCTCTAAGGTTATCATTTTGGCCTATTTCGAACTTAAAATGCGGACCTTCTTTAGTAGAATAAAAAGGTGAAGTGACTTCATCTTTATAATTGCTTTCGAAGGCATCTTGCGTTACTGTAATGTAAACAAGCCTATCGTTAACTACTAAAAACGACTCTACCTCCCCGTTTTTAATCATTTCTTTGGCTTCGTCCCAAGTTTTGTTCTTAGCAAAATCGCCTGGAACCATATTTATTAGGAGCAGTACAGCAGCCAAAATAAAATATATCCAGTAGTAGTTAAATCGGCCTTTTCCTCCGGGTACGCCAAACCCTTTTTTATTGTTATTCCCTTTAGGATTATTGTTTTGCGACATCAATTCTTTTTAATTCATGTTTTCAAATTCTTCAACAGGAGCATCTGCCCATAAATCTTCAATGGCAAAAAACTCTCGCTGCTTTTCAACGAAAATGTGTGCCACAATATCAAAGTAATCTAATAAAATCCATTCGCCATTCTCATAACCTTCTCTATGAAAAGGCTTTAACCCTAATCTGTTAAAAACAGTTTCTTCAATAGACTTTGCTATTGATGCGCTTTGTCTGTCACTTTGTCCGTGACATACGACATAATAATCAGTACTAGAGTTATGAATGTTTTTTAAGTCAAGCGATACTATATCTTTTGCTCTTTTCTCTTGAGCCCCTTCAATTATTGCATCCTTAAGTTGTTGCGTATTGTAATCTAATGTTTTGATTTCAGACATCTAAAATATTAAGTGCGTGCATATAACTAGCAAAACTACTTATTGGTTCTTTATTCTTTCAACTTTGGTGTTACTCTCTTTCAACTTTCATTAAATTCAGATAAAATCTTTGATCAAGCTCATGAATCATAAATGTAATATTGATGGGAGTTATTTCATTAAAAAGCCCAACTCGTAGTTTAATGGTTTCTCTATCATTTAAAACCATTGTATTTCCGCTAAACCTAGGCTCAATATCATTCTCATTCATGTTATTCGGGTCTGAAATTCCTACCGAGAAGTCGTCGGGCAGTTGCATGTACTCTTTGTCTTCAAAAATCATGATTGAGTAATCTGATAAATGATAATGAAGTGCATCTCTAAATTTTGCCATGTTACCTACCCGCACGAGTTTTTCAGCTTCATCTGGTTTATTTTCTGATAACAATTTTAAAAATTCATACACCTTATCTAGCGCTTCGTCTCGATTTGGTTTATTTTCCCAAAAATTCATTTTGCAAAAATACTTGAGTATATGTCAGTAAAAAGTCAAAAACCAACCGAATTTAAAGTTAGGGTTTATGCCTTAATACAAAATGATAATCAATTTCTTTTAAGCAAAGAACAATTCCAAGGGTTTGAATTTATTAAATTTTTGGGCGGCGGATTAGAGCTTGGAGAAACACCAATTGAATGTTTGAAAAGGGAATTGTTCGAAGAACTTGGTATTGTGGTTGAAAAACTAAAATTAGCACATGTGTCAGAAGTGTATGTTCAAAACCGGTTTGCCCTATACCAACAAGTAATTGGAATCTACTACAACGTAAAACTTAGCGAAACACAACTCGAAAAAATAAACCATGAACTTAAATTATCTAAAATGCAAGATCAACTTGAAATGATTGAAAGATTTTGGGTTGATAAAAGTGAACTTTACAATGCTCTTACATTTGAAATGGATATTGATGCTGTAAACAATATTGAATAAAAAAGGCCCTGAATTACAACAGAGCCTTTTTAGCTTTAAATTAATATGTGTTTTATTACACTTCTCTATGTCCTACCCATACAAATCGTTTATTTACGTATTCTGGATTTGTAAATGATGCGTTACCAGCGGGGTTACCTCCCGTTACATGAAAATCAGAAAATGCAGCATGTTGATTTACAAATATTCCACCTACCAAATTGAATGAAACTGGTATGAAAACCTCTTCCATTTCTTCTTTAATAAACTCTTTAACGGTATTGTTTGTGGTATACGCTAAGCAGGTAATTGCCCCGTGCTCTGCCCCCATAAGTTTAGCCTTTGCTACTGAATCTGATGTGTTTTTTGTTTTAATCAAGAAAACAATTGGTCCAAAAAGTTCTTGTTCAAACGTTTCTACATTTTCTCCATCAACAACTAAAACAGCTGGTGAACCCACTCTTGCATTTTCAAAATGTGGGCTATCAACTCCACCTGTTTCAAGAGCCAAATTGGCATTGATATCGGTGGTTTTATTCAACCTGTCTAAAGTGTTTTGGTTTTGAATAGCTCCAAGTACTCCAACCCCCATTTTAGGGTGATTGGCTACTCCAGAAATTGCCTTTTTAAAATGCTCAACCATATCATCAAAACTCACATTACCGTCAGGTGTATTTACACCGGTTTCAGGTATAAAAAAGTTTTGTGGTGCGGTACACATTTGGCCACTGAATAATGAAATTGAAAAGCCAATATTTTGCATCATTGCTTTAATATCGACCACAGAATCTATTATACATGAATTTACTCCAGCTTTTTCGGTAAATACAGTTTTACCTTTTATACCTTCAATGTAATTTCCGAACGCGCTACCACCTGTGTAATCAATAAGGCTTACATCACTATGTTCTGCAAGCTCTTTGGTTATTAAATGGTTTGTTACGTCTGCTCCCAACTGACAAATATTTGGGTTAAGGCCAGCTTCTTTAAGCACATTTTGAATCTCGGCTACAACAATAGCAATAGGTAACACTGAACCCGGATGAGGTTTTACAATAGTTGGATTACCAGTGGCTAAACTAGCATATAAACCCGGTACTGTGTTCCAAGTAGGAAACGTAGAACAACCAATAACCAAAGCTACACCTTTAGGCACTGCTTTGTACTCCTTTTTTAAAGTAATATCAAATTTACCCATTGGCTTTACCCAAGTAATATCTTCAGGAAAACGGGTTTGCTCTTGATAGGCCATTGCCACAGCTTCTAACGCACGATCAGCGGCATGAGGACCAGAAGCCTGAAACGACATGATAAAAGATTGACCCGTAGTATGCATTGTAGCATATCCAATTTCAAAAAAACGGTTTTTTAGCCTTTCAAGACTCTCTACTAAAATTCCAGAACGCTCTGCTGGGCTCATTTTTGCCCACTCTTTGCGACTCGCTTTGGCATTTGCTACTAAAGTATCGCTTTCAATTAATGGGTACTCAATTCCTAAATCTTCTCTTGTGTAAGGAGAATTCTCTTCACCCCCCCATTGATTTGAATCTTGACTTAATTGATCGAATTTATTTTTGAGTTGTGCATTGTACGCTTTCTCACCATCAGGCCCAGCATTTGCTCCATAGGCCTTTGGGTGTTCAGGATATTGTGCAAAAAAAACGCGTTCGCTATTTGCCTGTATGGCGCGCTCAATTATTGATTTGTTCTTTTCAAAAAATGACATATAAATGTAGATTTTGTTGTGTTCAAAAATAAAAGGCCTTTTATGAAAAAGGCCTTTTAGATATTATTTTATAAGAATTGATAAAGTTACCTTACGTTGTGCATTAGTTTTTTAAGCATTGGGTTAAGTAAAATAACCACAATACCTGCTACAACGGGCACTAGGGTGAAAATTAAAAAATATGTACTTAAATCATAGGCTTCTCTTATATTTTTAATCTCGCCGCCTAATGTACCTGCAAGTTTGTTTCCAATGGCTATTGCCAAATACCACATTCCAAACATTAATCCAATCATACGGCCAGGTACTAACTTACTTACATAAGATAAGCCCACGGGAGACAAACAAAGCTCACCCAAGGTATGGAAGAGATAAGCCAAAATCAGCCAAATCATACTTACACGAACAGCACCCGCTTGAGCACCTTGCGGAATATCTTTTGAGCCATAGGCAAGCAAACCAAAACCAATACCTAAAATAATTAGACCTAAACCATATTTCAAAGCCGCTGAAGGATTGTATTTACTATCCCACCATTTTGAAAAGAAAGATGCAAAGGCTATGATAAAGAATGAGTTTAAAATACTAAACCACGAAACCGTAATTTCAGTAACATCAGATGTAAATTCTCTCTGCAACATCCAAATCACAATACCCCACATAATTACAAACGTGGCGCCAAGCACAATGTTAGACCACTTTATTCGATCAAACGTGACCTTAAATAATCGAGCCAAAACAATTGTGATAATAACTAGCGGAACTACTGTAAGTATTGCATTGAATATATTAAAGATTAATGCCGAATTGCCTGCAAGTTGCCTATCAGTAAAATCTCTGGCAAAAATTACAAGAGAAGACGCCCCTTGCTCAAATGACATAAAAAAGAATACCGTAAAGACCGCAAAAATAATCACCGCAATTAGGCGATCTCTCACAACAGGCTCGTATCGGCTAATTCTAGTAACCATTAAAACTAAAAACAGTGCCAAACCAATTAAAACAATTACTGCCGAACCTGAAAGTGTATCAGCGCTTAAAATGAATTCGGCAGGTAATAAATTTATTTCTCCAATTTTAGAAACTGGATCATTTATTAAATAAAGTAAGCCAATAGCCGATGTAATACCAATTAGTATTTTATCAACCATGGTAAAATGGTTTGGCTTGTAATCTTTAGGTTTTGATTCTTTTTCTTCTTTAGTTTCGGGAATTGGTTTTGCACCAATTGCACCAAAAAGCGGTGTAGCTAACCAAAACTGTAATGTGCCTAATAGCATAAAAATACCTGCTAAGCCAAAGCCCCAGCTCCAACCAATTTTCTCAGCTAAATAACCGCAAAGCATCATTCCAAAAAATGCGCCTGCGTTTACCCCCATATAAAATATGGTATAGGCACCATCTTTTTTCTCAGGTAAATCTTTATACATATGAGAAATGATTGAGGTAATGTTTGGCTTAAAAAAGCCTGTACCCAAAACCAGTAAACCAAGGCCAATGTAAAGAGATGCTTCAGTCTCTAGCGCCATTGATGCATGCCCCAGGGTCATAATAGCAGCGCCTATTATTACGGCGCCTCTAAAGCCCGTAATTTTATCGGCAATCATTCCACCCAAAATTGGAGTGAGATAAAGTAAACCAGCGTAGGTACCAAATAAGGCACCAGCGTTTTCTTCACTCCACCCCCAGCCTGGGTTAAAATCTTTAACCACAGCCATGGTTAAAAAATTTACCAAAAGCACTCTCATACCGTAAAAAGAGAATCTCTCCCACATTTCGGTAAAAAACAGCACAAATAAGCCAGCTGGATGTCCTAAAACTTTTGACTTAAAGAAGTCTGGATTAGCAGTATTACTCATCAATATATGTTTTTGTTACTACTTATTTGATTCGCTATCTGCAAGTTCAAAAGGCTCTTGCTCTTCATGTGCCGATCCAATATTAGAATCTTCGG
>JBMYOR010000213.1:0-5367 GCA_049599535.1 Bacteroidia bacterium
GGTACAAATGAGCGTAGGATTGAATTAGATATCCCGTAAGTTTTACATGTTTTTTATATTAAATTGAGCAGTTCTACTTTTAATCAATGTAAAAAACTAGTAAAAAATTGAAACACCTACTAATAAGTCTTTTTGCCTTACTGTTAATTTTTATGGCATCTTGTCAAAAAAGTGATGAAGCACCTACTATTGATTGGTATGGTGCCATAGTTAAAAAAGAAATTCCATTTGCACAATTAAACGAACCTGAATGCTTTTATAAACCGTTTGATATTGTTTTTCTCAATGATCCTTACTATTACGAGTTTGAATACGATACAAGCACCATTGCTCCGTTTAATATTAGTTTTCAAGATAGCCCGGTAAAATACATGGTATATCAAAAACACGAATGGAGCAATGATGAAATTGGGATTTATACAGGGCATTTAAATACCTATTTATATGATTTAGAAAATAAAGAATTAACAGCATTTGGAAAATCGGCTGGCGGAATTGATATAAGCGGTAATGGCAAAATTGTGATCTATAACCATTTTGATGAATTTGTTATTTATAATACCCAAACAAAAGAATCTACCAGCATTGATGGTTTTGTGTATTATTTTGACTTGAATTGTAACGGTACAAAGGTGTTCTTTCAGTCAGGGTATGATGTAGGGCAGTTTCAAGGCGATTATAAATATATATATGATTTAGAAACAAACCAAGTTCTTTATAAATTCGATTCTAAAGAATTAAGACTTGGCAATTGGTTAAATGATTCAATTTTGGTTTTCTCAAAAAGCATTGAACCAAAGCTTTATTCACTAAATATTAATACTGGTGATACCATGGTTTTTGCTAAATCTACTACCGGACACTTTCGTGTTTTTACTGCTGTATCTAAAGATGGTAGGTTTGCCTATGGAATTTCGCCTTATGTTAAGGATCTTGTAAAAGAAACTGAAATTGATATTGCATTGCGTAGGGATTCTGAATTATGTGGAAACAGAGAATATACTGGAATGCATTTTATGCCTGATGGGCAAATAATTGTAAAACGCATATATTATTTGTTAGACTCAGTTGCTAGAACAGCAAAGTTTCAATCTTATTTGCATGTGCTAAATGCTGACGGTACAAATGAGCGTAGGATTGAATTAGATATCCCGTAAGTTTTACATGTTTTTTATATTAAATTGAGCAGTTCTACTTTTAATCAATGTAAAAAACTAGTAAAAAATTGAAACACCTACTAATAAGTCTTTTTGCCTTACTGTTAATTTTTATGGCATCTTGTCAAAAAAGTGATGAAGCACCTACTATTGATTGGTATGGTGCCATAGTTAAAAAAGAAATTCCATTTGCACAATTAAACGAACCTGAATGCTTTTATAAACCGTTTGATATTGTTTTTCTCAATGATCCTTACTATTACGAGTTTGAATACGATACAAGCACCATTGCTCCGTTTAATATTAGTTTTCAAGATAGCCCGGTAAAATACATGGTATATCAAAAACACGAATGGAGCAATGATGAAATTGGGATTTATACAGGGCATTTAAATACCTATTTATATGATTTAGAAAATAAAGAATTAACAGCATTTGGAAAATCGGCTGGCGGAATTGATATAAGCGGTAATGGCAAAATTGTGATCTATAACCATTTTGATGAATTTGTTATTTATAATACCCAAACAAAAGAATCTACCAGCATTGATGGTTTTGTGTATTATTTTGACTTGAATTGTAACGGTACAAAGGTGTTCTTTCAGTCAGGGTATGATGTAGGGCAGTTTCAAGGCGATTATAAATATATATATGATTTAGAAACAAACCAAGTTCTTTATAAATTCGATTCTAAAGAATTAAGACTTGGCAATTGGTTAAATGATTCAATTTTGGTTTTCTCAAAAAGCATTGAACCAAAGCTTTATTCACTAAATATTAATACTGGTGATACCATGGTTTTTGCTAAATCTACTACCGGACACTTTCGTGTTTTTACTGCTGTATCTAAAGATGGTAGGTTTGCCTATGGAATTTCGCCTTATGTTAAGGATCTTGTAAAAGAAACTGAAATTGATATTGCATTGCGTAGGGATTCTGAATTATGTGGAAACAGAGAATATACTGGAATGCATTTTATGCCTGATGGGCAAATAATTGTAAAACGCATATATTATTTGTTAGACTCAGTTGCTAGAACAGCAAAGTTTCAATCTTATTTGCATGTGCTAAATGCTGACGGTACAAATGAGCGTAGGATTGAATTAGATATCCCGTAAGTTTTACATGTTTTTTTCTTAGCTATTGTTAAATAGCTTTGTAAAATGAAGAAAATCTTGTTTTTCGCAATCTCAATTCTATGGGTGGTTAGTGCCTGCAACAAAAAAAAGGATAAAGAGAATGTAAATGCAACAAAACCTGTAAAGGTTGACCTTGTTGTAAGTAATGCCACAATATATACGGTTGACTCAGCATTTTCAAAGGCCGAAGCCATGGCAATTCATGAAGGCAGAGTTGTATTTGTAGGTAGTTTGGCTCAATTGAATTCGATGTTTGTTGCCAAAGAGTCAATTGATTTAGGTGGAGCTAATGTTTACCCAGGTTTTTCAGATCCGCATTGCCACTTTTTGGGTTATGCTCGGACCCTTTTTAATGTTGATCTTACAGGTACTCAATCGCTAAATAACGTTATTGAAAAAACCGCTGATTTTTTTGGCGATAGCACTAGCGGCTGGATTCAGGGCCGTGGTTGGGATCAAAATGATTGGGGAGAAAGTGGATGGGACGTAAGTCAGTTTCCTGATAAAACAAAGCTCGATTCTTTATTTCCTAATAATCCCGTAGCATTAAGGCGAGTTGATGGCCATGCGCTTTGGGTAAATTCAATGGCTTTGCAAATGGGCAACATTACATCTAAAACAAGGGTTAGGGGCGGCGAAGTGCATTTAAACACCCAAGGTGAACCAAGTGGAATATTGCTTGACAATGCCGCGGATTTAGTGCTTGACATTATACCTGAAAATATAAAGGAAAGAGATGCTGAGGCCGTGCAAAAAGCACAAAGCAATTGTTTTGCGGTTGGGCTTACCAATTTGCACGATGCAGGGCTGCCCTTAAATGATGTGCTGTTTATGTATGAGCAATACAAGCAGGGGCGTTTAAAAATTAGAATAAATCAAATGTTAAGTCATGATGATGAAACTATTGATTATTTTGAGAAAATGGGGGCTATTGAAATGGATCATTTTTGGGTTAAGAGTATTAAGTGCTACATGGATGGCGCTTTGGGCAGCAGAGGAGCTTGGCTTAAAAAACCATATCATGATGCGGGGGGCCATACAGGATTGCAGCTTACCCAAAACAATAAAATGCATGATCTGCTTTCTAGAGCTTTAAAAATGAATTTTCAGGTAAATACGCATGCTATTGGCGATAGTGCAGTGGCAAATACGCTAAGTTTATATGCCAAATATTTAAAAGGTAAAAACGATAAAAGGTGGCGAATTGAACATAATCAGGTGGTTGAAATCAGCGATTTGTCAAAATACTCTGCCAATTCAATAATACCATCGGTACAGCCTACACATGCTACAAGCGATATGTATTGGGCCGATGAAAGATTGGGCAATAGAATTGAAACCGCTTACGCATATCAAGATTTATTAGCGACCAATGGTTGGATTATAAATGGGAGCGATTTTCCGGTAGAACATATCAATCCACTATACGGGTTTTATGCAGCTGTTGCCAGAATGGATCAACAAGGTAATCCTAAAGGTGGTTTTCAAATAGAAAACGCGCTTACCAGAGAACAGGCTTTAAGGGCTATGACCATTTGGGCTGCAAAAGGGGCCTTTTTAGAAGATGAACTCGGCAGCCTTGAAGTAGGCAAAAGAGCCGATTTTGTAGTTTTAGAAAAAGATTTGATCACTGCCCCTATTAATGAGCTTTATAAAATCTCAGTGTTAAAAACTTTTATAAATGGCGAATTGGTTTTTGAGCACTAATATTAATTGAATGAAACAGCTTGTAATTTATTTTATTTTAGGTTTAATATTAAGCTCATGTATTGTAAGGCAGCCCGAGTATGCCGATTACAAAACTGTGAGTGAATTAAAAACCGGAATGTTATATGACGTTTTTAAGGATTCGATTGGCATTGAACCGTATTATCTTAAAGAAGATGTTTTAGACGGAAATAGAACTTACGTATTTAAGTACCGAACTTGTCAAGTTAAGCGAATTCCATTGCTCATGAGTAAAAATAAAGGAATTGAAGTTGAAGGCGATTTTGTTGACCTTTTGGTAACCGTAAATAGGCAAGGGCAAGTGCTTAAAATCGAGACCGAAGAGACTCAAAGTAACCTCGAGAATAATACCACAATTGTTGATTTTGATTCGCTAATTAGGGGAATCACCACCATGATTACAGTAACTTTACCCGCGTTTTTGGTGTTTTTATCAAACGGAAGTTAATGAGTTTAAAAGAGCAAACCAAGCAGGTAATTGAGGTATGTAAAAAAGTTGCTGATTTTATTTTTAATGAACGAAAATCATTTAGCAACGGTACGGTACAAGCCAAAGCAAATCAAGTACATGATCTAGTAACCCATGTTGATGTTGAAAGTGAAAAGCGATTAATTAAAGCTTTAAAATCAATTGAACCACAAGCCGGATTTATAACTGAAGAAACCAACCACCAATACAAATCGGGCTTAAACTGGATAATTGATCCCATTGATGGTACTACCAACTTTGTGCAAAATGTTCCGCATTACTGTATTAGCGTGGCCTTAGCTAATAATGAAGATATATTGCTTGGAGTAGTTTGTAATGTAGCCAACGGCGATATTTACTACAGTTACAAAGGTGGTTTAAGCTATTGCAATGCTGATGTACTAAAGGTTTCTGATAAAAAAGCAATAACTGATGCGCTCATTGCTACTGGGTTTAGTGTAAAAGATAACTCAAGGCTCAAACAAAACTTACAGCTTTTACAAATTATAATAGAGCAAACCCGCGGTGTTAGAAGGTTAGGATCAGCAGCCCTTGATCTCTGCTATGTAGCCAAGGGTGTTTTTGATGCTTATTACGAAAGTAATTTATCGGCCTGGGATGTGGCAGCGGGCATTTTAATAGTGAAAAATGCAGGCGGCCAAATAAGCGATTATAAAAACGGAAGTGAATTTTTATTTGGGAATGAAATATTGGCCACAAACGGAAACATTCATTCGCAATTATTACGTTATACTAATTATTAAAATTAATAATAAACCAATAAACTTTCAACGATTGTAGGGTAAAACGGTTTTTAAATACAATTTTGCAAAACTTCTACAATCAATCAAAACACAATGGAAAAAAAGAGAAT
>JBMYOR010000214.1:0-5364 GCA_049599535.1 Bacteroidia bacterium
TAAATTTGTTTGTGTGATTTAGTTTGTAAATTATCACCTTTACTACCTTTAACCAATCATGGTTTTATAGTTTATGGTACTTAAAAATATGATTTTTTTGCACTCATTCATGCGTACAAATCAAAAAAAAAAAAAACATGGCTTTAGGAGACAGTTTTGAACCTTTATATACTCACCACCCTACTTTCCATGGTCTTATTTACTTCATTTCAACAATTCTTCAGCTTTTTCTTCTTTGGCCGGGGCAGGAGCTGGTGCAGCGGCTTCAACTTCGGCTTTCTCTTCAACTTTAGCAACAGCGGGAGCCGGAGCAGGTGCGGTTGTTTCAGTTGTCGAAATATTTAAAACACTTTGTACTAATCCTAATTGATCTTTTACAAATTGCTCTGAGCCAGAGATTTCAATTTCTCCAGTCTCTCTATTAATTCTTATTCTTGCGCCATTATCCATTACAAATAGGGATTTATTTATTACTGCAAATATATAAACTAAATCAAAAGTTATAATTTTTATTGCATTGGTAGTAAAATAATAAACCTTGTACCCCCCTGATTATTAGGTTTAAACGATATTGAACCGCCGTGGTTTTCAATAATTTGTTTAACTATAGCCAATCCTAGCCCCATTCCTGATGATTTGGTACTAAAGTTCGGAATAAATATTTTTTCTTTCATTTTATCATTTATACCTACACCATTATCAATAATTTGAATCTTAAACTGATTTAAATCACTGCTTAACATAATTGTAATTTTGGCAACCACTTCATTTTCAACAGCCTGTATTCCGTTTTTAACCACATTATTTATTGCTCTAAATAATTGATCTTTATCGCCGTTGATTATAAAATCATTACCGTTAGTATTTAAAAATACCGTTTCAGAATCGGTATTATACAATTGCTGAATTTGCTCAATGGTTTCAAATAGGTCAACTTTTTCGAGCTTTAGTTTGGGCATTTTGGCAAACGACGAAAAATCGGTTGCTATTTTGGCCAAGCTTTCTATCTGATTAATGAGTATGCCAGTAACCTTATTAAATATTTTTTCGAGACTATGGTGTTGATCTTTCCAAGCACGCTGCAATTGCTGAATATTTAGTTTCATGGGCGTAAGCGGATTTTTAATCTCATGAGCCACCTGCCTTGCCATTTCTTGCCAAGCTTCGGCTTGTTTCGAATCGGCTAATTGTTTTGCACTAATAGCCAATTTATCTACCATTTCGTTATACTCTTTTACCAAAAGCCCAATCTCATCGTTGCGTTCCCAAACTATTTTTTCATTATTTCCGGTTAGCGATGTGTTTTTTAACTGACTCGTAATTAAGGTAAGCGGCCGTGTAATAGTTCGTAAAATAATAGCGGTTAAAAAAGCCAAGAGCACCAAAATAATTAGGTAAATATTAAAAAGCGTAACTATAAAATTTGCCTGATCTTTACGTAAATCTTGTTGCCGTTTAAAATAAGGCAACTGCACAAATCCATCAATATGCCTGTTTTTAACAATAGGCACATAGGCAGTTATATATTTTAATTCGCCAATTTTTTCGTCTTTTACAAATAGGCTTTTGCCGTTTATAGCAATTTCATAAAATGCGGTACCATCAATCTGGTCTTCGAGTATACCATTATCGTATAATATTTTTTGAGATGAAGCCAAAAGCTTTCCGTGGGCACTAAATACATCAATATCAGCCTCGTAATGCTCAGAAAATTGTAAAACTTGCTCTTGTAGTTCATCATTACTTAAATTATTATTGTTGAATTGATTAAATAGTGATGAAAAATTTAGCTTGGCTTTTTTTGCCTTATTTACTAATGATTCAAGGGTTTCTTGCTCGTATTTAGTTTGTGTGTAAATAGTGGTTGCATAGCTTAAAAGTATTAGGGCAAGTAAAACGGCACCAATTGCCGAAATTCTAACCCTAGTAGAAAAGCTAGTTTTATGCCATACTAATTTAACATGCAATAGGGCGTACAAAATCTCTTTTCCGAAAACGGCTACAAAGCCAAAAAGCACCAATAAGAAAACAAAAATGCTGTAGCTACTAAGGTAATTAAGCCATGTGCGCTTTTTAGTTGAAACCACAAACACAGTTTGCTTATCGGGGGTGTAAAAAAGATGCTCAAAGTTTTTATTAAGCTGATAATCAAGTTTTTCTTTATTGCCTTTATAAAACAAAGGGTAGCTCAAGGCGCCTACCGATGTTTTAAGTTCTGAGTTTTCGTAAAGGGCAAAGTTGAGTTGGCTGTTAGGTTTAGCTTCGTTTTCGCCTATGAGCAACTCGGGGTAAATACTTTGATCGTAAAATGATTTTTCGGTAAGCAAAACATATAAGCTACCTATGGTATCGCTATTGTTTTCAATGTGTTGCTCGGTTAAATATGCATTTGAAATACCGGCTAGCTTGGCACTATAAATTCCTTCAGAAATCTGGTTATTTTCTTTTTGAAGAATTGAATTTACCCGATCAACTAATGCGGGTTCGGGCGCTAAACCAAACCTAAGCTTACGCGGCGCAAAAAGTATTTGATGTTCAAACTTTTTTAAATAACCTCTTAAATAAAGTTTTTCTAAGCGCTCTTGAACCGTTGATTTTGGTAAAAAGGAATTAGTGAAAAAAGAAAATACGTAGGGATCTGCAGAAAGATTTTTTCTAAAATCTGATATTAAAAACTCGGCTACATTGTCTCTTTGATTAACAATGTTTTTTACCAAAATAGGCAGTTGCTTTTGTGTTTTTTTATAGGTTAAGTACTCTACTTGGGCAAATGCTAAGCTTGCCATTAAAAATAAAAAAACGCCTTTTATAAATACTTGCTCACTAAATTTTTGGGCATATTGGCTTATTAAGTAAGCCACAATAGGGTAGGCAAGTATTACAATACTAATAGGGGTAAATACCGCTATTAAAACTGCGGCGCATAAAAACAAAATACTAAGCCATGTTTCGATTTTTGATTGGCTGGTTGCAAGTTTTGCAATTATGCTGTAATGCAAGGCCAATGCAATAAATACTAATATGCTGTAGAAACTAATTTGAAGTGTGTTGGCAGTATCAATTATTATTATTGAATTTACTACCAAATCATAAATAAGAATAGGTGATGCAATAAGCAAAATATGCCTAAGAATAGATTTTACTATTGGTAATTTGAAAACATCTACAACATTTTTTAGCAGTATAATGCCAAAAATTAAGTCACCTAAATTGCCAAAAATGCCTGCATATATACTAACATCAAATACGCCTATTTGATTTACGGCGCTGTTAATATCAAATAGTTTAATCAGTAAGTATAATATTGATACCGTGGCAATACGCGTAACCTTATTACCGGCCAATAAAATACACAAAAGCAAAAGCGTATAGGTTAAATAGCCAAAGGTTTTATTTTGGGCTTTTATTTCTTTTTGTTTTACCGAGCATATTATTTGGCCACTCGATAATGCTATTTTGGTTTGAAACTCTTGTGGCTTACCTACCCTAAAATATTTTGAAAAACCTGGATAAACGGGTGAGTTATCTACCAAATATTTATTGCTAAATAAATAATGATGGCTTAGGTTTATGCTTACTATGTAATGATAATTGCCACTACTTTTTACAAAAAACACGTAGCTGCCATTATCGGTTTGGTGCAAGGTGGGCCGGTAAAATTCAGTAAAATAAAAAGGTGGAAGAGCCTCTATATTACTCCAAAGCTTTAGAGAATCTTGCCTATAAACATAAAAAGCTATACCGTATTTTAGGTATTTTTTTTCGTGCTGTTTAAAATTGATTTGGTTTTGCTCAAAGCTATTTTCGGTTAGCTCTTCAAGTAAATTAAGGGCTTGTTTTTCAGCTTTTAAAAGGTTTTTTTCAAAATAACCGAGAGCACTATTTTTAGTAATAATCTCATATTTATTTTCAATTACGTTGCCGCCAATTGTAAATAAAAGGGTGAGTGCAAATAATATCCAGTAGGCTTTGTTTTTAAAAACCTGATTCATTAAGGAGTTTTGTTAAGCAAATCGTCATAAACTACTTGCAAAATATCGGTTCTTACATTCATTCTTATCAATTTTTTATTTTCGGCGCTTGGGTTTACTCTGTTCGATAAGAATACATAAATAAGCTCATGCTCGGGGTCGGCCCACACACAAGTGCCTGTAAAGCCAGTGTGCCCAAAAGTTTGTGGACTTACATCACTAATTAATGGGCCAGGTACACCTTTTCGGGTTTCGGGTTTATCAAAACCAAGCCCTTTGCGGTTGCTCTCGTATTGCTTACTTGTAAAAAGCTTTACCGTTTCATGTTCAAAGTAGTTAATACCATTGTATGAGCCGTTTTGCAATAGCATTTGAAAAAGCTTAGCTACATCATTTGTATTTGAAAATATTCCGGCATGGCCCGCTACCCCGCCCATCATGGCAGCGCCCATATCGTGCACATATCCATGTATTAGTTGTTGCCTAAAATAATTATCATTTTCGGTAGGTACTATTTGTTTTTTTGAATAGACATTTAGCGGGTTGTACAGGGTATGCGACATACCAAGTGAATTATAAAAATTGGCATACAAATAATCTTGGTAGGCGTTTTCTTGAATATTTCGGAGCACTTTGAGCATGTAATAGTACCCAAGATCGCTGTATAAATATTTGCCTCGCGTTTTCATTTTTGACTGATTTATCATTTTAAAAATGGTGTCTTTAATACCATTTTGTACAAAAAGCGAATCGGCCACTTTTAAATTAAAAAACTCATTAGGAGCGTAGCAATAGTTACTATCGCACATGCCGCCTTGGGTAAGCGTGTATTTGTAAAACGGAATCCAAGCCGATAAACCCGATTGATGTGTAAGAATTTCTCTAATTGACAAATCCATTTTACTAGAATCTACCCGTGCACCAAGGTAATGTTGTAGTGTTTTATCTAAACTAATCTCGCCAAGTTCGTAAAACCGCATTAGCAGCATTGTGCTGGCCATTACCTTAGTAATTGATGCAATGTCGTAAAGTTTATTATTGGTAATCGCTACACTGCTGTCGTAATCAAAATATCCAAACGATTTTTGATAAACTACTCTGCCGCCTTTGGCCACTAATACCTGGCAACCCGGTGTCGCGCCATTATTAATCGCATTTTCAGCTATTAAATCAATCATTTTAAATGTTTTACCCATATTAACACAATTTTTTTCCATACATTTATAATATTGATGTTTTTGATTAGTTCGATTAGCTTGATTTGTTACTTGATGTAACATTTCCATATGTCGATATTTTAAATATAAAAATGTTTCTACAATATTAAATTTACAAAAAAATGCTGTTTTATAACGTTCTTTCTTTTTAAATTCTTCTGGAATCATACTTTGTG
>JBMYOR010000215.1:0-5355 GCA_049599535.1 Bacteroidia bacterium
AAATTAAAATATTTTTTTAGAAAAACTCATCTAACAAATTTTTTATTTTATCTATTAAACTTATTAAATACTATCTAGTAAAAAGTTCGGTCTTTTTCCTCTAGTGCTCCTTTTACCTGTAATAATATTACTTTGAGCTCTTAAACTGTTAAAATTTAAACTGAACGCAGCAAAGGCAATTATAAAATACCTAAGCGAAAAAAAGCTTTTGTTTGAATTGAATCTTATGCTCACTGACCTGCCTTTTGTATTACACATAATGATTTGAATTAACCACAGCATTGTTCTAAAACATAAACTGTAAAGCAAATGTGCAGGGTGAGATATAAAAGTGCAAGAAGGTTAAAAAATAAGTAGAATAGTGTAGATCCTTAAACAATACAAAATACTGAAATACAAATATTTAAATAAAACTATCCAAACAAAAAAAGTAGATTCAATATAGCTTTTAATCGGAATTTATTGGGCTAAAAGGCACTAATTTCTTTTACCATATTCTCAAATCTGTCGCGTTTTACGGTCGATTTATTTTTCATTTTTACCCTGTAATTATAAATAGTATTAACTGAATATCTGAGCACCTTTGCTATGGTAGCACTATCATTAATTCCTAACCTTATTAAGGCAAAAATTCTTATCTCGGTAGTAAGTAAGCCATTTTCAGGTATTGCAATTTGCTCATTTGCTTTTAATAACTTGTTGAGCTCAAAAATAAAATTAGGATAAATTGAAAGAAATACCTGGTCAAACGTATTGTAAAAAGCCGCTACTTCGGTTTTAATTACTTGCCCTTTGTCTATTTGATCTAAAAGTTGTTTGTATTTTTTACCTAAAAGCAGTTTTTTAACCAGCATTTGGTACTTATCCATTTTGTCAATATAATCGGCCTGTGCATTCAGAAAGTTTCCGATGTAGTGCTCTTTTATTGTATTTGAAACATAAAGCTCCTGATTAAGCTGCTCCTTTTTTTGGTATAATTTCTTAAGTTCTTGATTAGATACCTCTAGTTTTTCTAACGATTTGCGCAATTGATTTTTAGCTCTGCTAAGCTTAAGCAACTGAATAATTACAAGTACAATCGAAATAATTAGGACAAAAATTAGACTACTTATAATTTTAATATTGGTTTTTAACCGGTCTTCTTGCGCGTCAGAAAGTTCCTGATACTTTTTGGCTATAGGTGATAGCACTTTAGAAATCTCTTGAAACCGTAACCCCGAATCAAATTGTATGGCATCTTCATAGGCAATTTGTATAAATTTATAGGCGTTACTTACATCGCCTTCTTCAAACAAAATGTTGGCTAGTGTTACTAAAGATGCATTGTCTTTATTTGATGATTTAATATCTGATATAGCCGAAAGCATCAGATATTTTTTACGCTCAATTTGCTGCCCTCCAAGTTCATAAATAAGCGACCGTTGAAAAGTAATTAATGAAAATTGTTCATCGCCAAACTTTAAACCCTTGAGCCTTTGAGAGTTTATTTCTAAACTTTTGTTAAGTACCCTTTCATCTAAATAGTCTTTTTCTTTAATTTCAAGTACAATTGGATGATTTGGCTCTAAAATATTTAGCAATTTGCTTTTGTACTCGTTGTATTGATTTTTATACTTCCACCAATAAAAGTCAATTGAAGCATAATAACTTGCTAATTCATAAAGCTTACGTTTGGTGTTTAGCAAGGTAATTATATCGGTTTTACTTAAGTAAGCCGTGTCAATTTGATTTAGTACATCATCGGCCTCTTTGCTTTTTCCAACATTCATTAAGTTTTTACCAATACGTAAAAGAGACTCATTTTCAACAAATGAGTCTCTTTTTATTCTTGAAAATTCAAGGTTTAATTCTAAATAATAAATCGCTGAATCAAAGCAATACTTCTGATATTCATTTCCTAAAACAAAGTTTAATTTAACCCAATCTTGGGTGCCACGTATTGTTGTTTTGTGTAATGATTTTAAAGCTTCAACTTTACTTATTTTAATAGAGTCGTAATGCGCCAGTTGCTCAATTTCATTATTAAGTAATGCCTTAATTGAATCAAGCTCGTTTGCCAATACATTAGGTGCAAAAAAGCTTATTATACAAAAAACAAAAATGTATTTAAACAATCTGATTCTGCAATTATTAATTTTAATTCAGGTCATTTATTAGTTAAATCCTCGCCTTTCGAGCAATCTTGTGTAATTGGGCTCCTGACCTCTAAAATTAATGTACATATCCATGGCATCCATTGTTCCTCCTTTCGATAAAATATTCTCTCTAAAAGATTGAGCAGTTGCCGCATCAAAAAGCCCGTTTTCTTTAAAGGCTGCAAATGCATCAGCATCCATAATTTCTGAGTTTAGGTAACTGTAATAACCAGCTGAGTAACCACCTGTAATATGTCTAAAATAACCGCTTCTGTACCTGGGCACTATGGCATCAATTAAGCCAATTTTATCCATGGCCTGTTTTTCAAACTCATTAATATTCATAGTTAAAGGTTCGGTTATGGTATGATAAGCCATATCAAGGTAAGATGCTGCCATGTACTCAACAGTAGCAAAGCCTTTATTAAATTTCCCCGCATTATTGATTTTTTCAACCAATTCTTCGGGCATTACTTCATTGGTTTGGTAATGGAATGCATATAATTTTAACATTTCAGGCTCAAAAACCCAGTTTTCAAATACCTGCGATGGAAATTCTACAAAATCTCTAGGTGTTGCGGTTCCTGAAATTGAAGGATAAGTACATTCTGATAATAACCCGTGCAATGCATGGCCAAATTCATGAAATAGCGTAAGGGCTTCATCTTGAGAGAGCAATGATGGTGCATCGGCAGTAGGTTTTGTAAAATTACCAACGTTGTAAATAATTGGTATAATGTTGTTTCCTTTAATGTTAGACTGTTCGCGAATATTGCTCATCCAAGCACCGCCTCTTTTGCTTGATCGGTAAAACCAATCGCTCATATAAATACCAATAAGCTCTCCTTTTTCATTCTTTACCGTATAAGTTCTTACATCGTTATGATATTTGGGTAAATCTTTTTGCTCTTCAAACTGCAAACCAAAAAGTTTGTTTGCCAAAATAAAAGACCCTTTGATTACATTATCTACTTTTAAATATGGTCTAATTTCATCTTCATCAAGATTATAATCTCTCATTTTAATTTTTTCAGCATAATGCCACCAATCCCAAGGCATAATCTCTATATCATTACCTTCTGTTTTAGCCATTTTTTGCATTAAATCTCTTTCTGCTTTAGCCGCCTCAATTGCTGCCGGCCAAACCTTATCAAGTAAATCAAACACTTTTTCAGGCTTGTTTAACATTCTATCTTGTAAGGCATATTCAGCGTGATTTGCAAAACCAAGTAATTTGGCTTTTTCAAGTCGTAGGTTTACAATTTCTTTTAATACTTCCTTATTATCTTCTTCATCATTGTTATCACCTTTCATTATATAGCCTTTTTTCAATTTCTCGCGTAATTCGCGATTGGTTGAATACGTAATAAACGGATAAAGACTAGGCCTATGTGGTGTAAAAAGGTATTTATTATCATCATATCCCCTTTCTTTAGCAGCTTCAGCTCCAGCTTGCTTTACACTTTCGGGTAAACCATCCAATTGGTTTTCATCAATCAACAGTTCAAATTGGTTTTCATCTTCTAAAACATTTTGGCCAAACTGTACTTGCAATTCCGAAATACGCTCATTTATCTGTCGCATACGGCTTTTATCGTTTTCGTTAAGTGCAGCACCTGACCTAATAAACCGATTGTAATAATTCTCTAAAAGTTTTACTTCTTCTTGTGTTAATTCAATTTCATCCTTCTGATTATATAAAACTTCAACTCTTTTAAAAAATGCCGAATTCAAATAAATATCATCGTTGTGGGCGGCTAATTTTGGGCTTATTTCTTTTTGAACTGCTTTTAGTGAGTCATTAGTATGAGCGCCTGTCAGCGTATAAAAAACACCTTGAACTTTATTTAATAGTCCTCCAGATTTTTCAAACTCAATAATTGTGTTTTCAAAAGTTGGGTTTTCAGTATTGTTTGCTATGGCATCAACTTCAGCAAGTTGTTGCTTCATTCCTTCTGCAAAAGCTGGCGGATAATGCTTATTTAAAATATTAGCAAAAGGCGGAACTCCATGGGGAGTGTTCCATGATTCAAAAAATGGGTTAGAGTTTACCAAAACTTCTTTTTTAGTGGTTTCTTCAGTTTGTTTGTTTTCTGACTCGCATGACACAATGCTTATTATCAGAAACAAATAGAGTAATTTATTCATATTAAAATAAGTTGAGTTTGTTCAAATTTAATGTTTGATCCTTTTGAAATTCTATTGAATAAAATTAGGCCTAAAAACAAAAACAGCCCCAAAAATGGAGCTGTTTAATATTTTCAAAAAAACACTTTTTATTTACCTTTTTCAACATTCACGGCATTCCAACCTTTAGGCGTTTTCTCAAGTTCGTAGGTTACTTTATCACCTTCTTTAATTTCGCCTTTTACTTGGTTTATATGTACAAAAATGGTGTCTGCCATATTTAAATCCCTAATAAAACCATAACCTTTAGAATCGTTAAAGTGAGTTACTTTACCTTTTCTACTTGTGTTGTTTTCTTTTTCTTCAAGCTCAAGCTCAGAATCTTTAGGCACTGAAATTCTAATTTGTTCAGCATCTACTTCTTGCTTGTCATTCGGATCAGGCGGAGAATCTACAATATTTCCGAACTCATCTACATAAGCCATCATGTTATCTAGAGTTCCTTCTACAGCTTGAGATTTACGTTCTTCCCTTTTTTCACGTTTCTCCTTCTTCTTTTTTCTCTTTTTTTCTTCTCGTGCTTTTTTGTTGAAAGTCTGTTGTGATTTTGCCATTAAGTACTTTTACTATTTAATCGCCGTAATAAAAAAAATCGATTGGCTTTAATTCCCGATTAAGTTAAATTACAACTCGTATTCAATTTTATGAACACTACACCTGCAAAGGTAAGTTTTAAGCCAGCATGAAATAAACTAAGTATAAAAAAAAGAATAATTTAGAATGTTTCTAAACCCTAAAAATTAAAAAGCCCGCTATGTGACTATAGCGGGCTTTCTACTTCTCAATTATACAAACTTTAACTTATTTTCCTCATTCTAAGGTTTAATGGAGTAACCTCAAGGTATTCATCTTCAGCTATATACTCCATTGCTTCTTCAAGCGAAAAGTCAATTTTTGGTGCAATTTTCATTGCATCGTCACCATAAACAATTTCTTTAAATTTTTCATGTGTTTGCCTGTTAACCACTTCAATATCTTTTGCTTTTACCCCAAGGGCAGATTGAATCATTTATAGGGCTTCCTTATAACCTTC
>JBMYOR010000216.1:0-5332 GCA_049599535.1 Bacteroidia bacterium
CATTTATAAAACAAATTAGCCCTTTATTTGATTAATCCTATCGGTTAAAAGATGCAATAGCAATTGCAGCAAGCAACTTAAAATTTACCTTTGAATATGTCGTTTTCATTCCAAAATAAGTTTATGTACAAGTTTTTGGCTTTTGTAGTTTCAATTGGTGTTTTAGCAGCATGTTCAAATAATTCAAAATCTGGCAAAACTGGGGGCAAAGCCTTGCCCGAGTCGCTTGGTGGAGAATATGAAATAGTGGTAATTGTAGATGATGAACCTTTAGATGCACCCCATGTGCAAGCCCTAAAAGAGGTTCTTACAAAAAATTATCCTATGCTAAATCAGCCTGAGCCATGGTTTACTTTAAGCTGGATTGATGTTGACAATGTAAATCAGCTAACTCGAAAAAATCGGAACTTAATTTTATTATCAAACAGACAGGCTTTTGGCAAAGTGCGCCAAATGGCACGCGATATTTTTGGCGACGAAGCCATTGAACGTATGGAGTCTGACCCTAAACAATATATGATTATGGGTCAAAATGCATGGGTAAAACCGCAAAACGTAATGTATTTGGCTGATCAAGACCCCAACTTACTTTCTGAAAAATTGAAAAATGATGCAGAAAAACTATTAAAGTATTTTCACGAAAAGGAGTATGCTCGTATTCATCAAAACTTATTTAAACACAATACACGAAACGATTTGAAATTACAGCTTGAAACTGAAATGGGCTTAAAAATTAAAATTCCAGAAGTTTATTCACCTGCAGTGGTTGATGTTGAAAATCCTTTTGAATTAAATCAAGAATTGGGTATTGGGGGTTTTAAGTGGTTTTATTCAAGTTCTAGGCATGCTTTTCAGAACATTGCTATTTGGACCATGCCTTACACCGATACTGCCCAATTAAACGGAAAAGGTATAATACAAGCCCGAGATAGTATTTTAAAACATTTTATTCCGTGCGAAGATGAAGGCTCATATATGGGCACCGAAACGCGCTGGAAAGATGTTTCGCCAAAACATGAAGTAGTGAAACTTAATGGGAAATATGCAGTTCGTTCTACCGGTTTTTGGACCGCTATAAATGGTTTTCAGGGCGGCCCATTTGTAAATTATGTGGTAGTAGATGAAGAAAACAAAAGATTAGTGTACATTGATGGCTCGGTAGCGGCCAAAGGTCAGCCTAAAAAGAAATTTGTTATAAGACTTAAAGCCATACTAAGCACCTTAGAAATTATATGATTAAAAGAGCATTATTTTTTGTAGTAGCCATATTTTTAGTACAAATTGGTTTTGCCCAAACCACGGGTTGGATTGAGAAAACTGATGAAGAATTGGCTATTCAATTTTACCAAGAAGGTGAATTTGAAAAAGCACGCGGCTTATTTGAAAATCTAATTGATAAGGATGGAAATGAGCACTTAAATGATTATTATTTTAACTGCTTGCTTAAGCTGGAAGATTATAAAACCGCTGAAAAATTCTTAAAAAAAGAAATTAGGAAAAGCGAAAAGCCAGCAGTTTTGAGAATAGATTTAGGGTATGTTTATAGCCTAAATAATGACGAAAAACAAGCCAAAAAAACATTTGAGCAGGTTATAGATGAAATGCCTAATGATGAGGTATCGGTAAAGGCAATTGCAAGTGCATTTGAGCGCCGCAGCCTTGATAAATATGCCGTTGAAGCCTACCTAAAAGGCCGAAAACGATCGGGAATAAATTACGTATTTGCGAATAATTTAGCTGAGCTGTATGGCAGCCAGGGGCAAACTGAAAAAATGGTTGACGAGTATTTGCTTTATGCAAATACAGAGATTAATGCCCTTGACGAAGTTAAATCAGCACTAGCGGCATATATCGAAGATGACGCTCTATACCTAAAAGTAAAAGAAACTTTAATACGCAAAACTCAATCTAGCCCAGATAATGCCATGTACGTTGATTTATTAAGTTGGGCTTTTGTAAGTAAAAAAGAGTTTTATCCAGCGTTTGTTCAACTAAAAGGTTTAGACAAAAGATTGCGAGAAGGTGGTAAAAGAATATTTGATTTGGCCAAGGTTTGTGTTCAAAACAAAGAATATCGTGTAGCCGAGCAAGCGTATGAGTATATAAAAGATTATGGTAATAATAGCCCTTATTTTTATCAGGCTAAGTTGGGGGCAATTAATATGAAATATGCCAGGGTTACCCAATCGGCAGAATATACCCAAGCAGAACTAAAACAAATAGAATCGGATTACAAAGCTTTTGTTGTAGATGAAAATGTAAGCTTTGGCGAAAAATACGTGGGGTATATGCGGCTTGCCGAAATACAAGCTATATATCTGGGTGATTTAAATACGGCAATTGTTAATCTGGGCGAGTTAATCGAAAACCCAAGAATACCCAAAATTGCAAGAGGCGAAATGAAACTTGACTTAGCAGACTACCTTTTAATGCGTGGCGATATTTGGGATGCTAAACTTAGGTATTGGCAAGTTGAAAAAGACTTTAAAGATAACCCCTTGGGTCATAGAGCTAAGTTTATGAAAGCTAAGATTAGTTTTTATCAAGGCGATTTTGAATTGGCGCAATCATTTTTAAAAGTTTTAAAAGGATCTACCACAGAGCTTATTGCCAACGATGCCCTGCAACTTTCGCTTTTGATACAAGATAATTTGGGTTTAGATACGGTTACCACACCCGTAGAATTATATGCCCAAGCCGATAAGTTTTTGTTTATGAACAGGCTAGATGATGCCTTGGCTACACTTGATACCATATCTGAATTTTTTCCAAATCACCCGCTCGACGATGAAATACTTGTTTTAAAAGGAGATGTTTTTAATAAAAAGCGGATGTACGATACAGCTATTACATTTTATGTAAAAGTGTATACAACATATAAAGATGATATTTTGGCAGATGATGCCTTGTACAAGGCTGCAAATATTTTAGAATTTAAACAAAAAGAAGAGCTTAAAGCAACGGCATTGCTCGAAAAATTAATCCTTGAGCACCGAGGCAGTGTTTTTTCAGTTGATGCAAGTAATCGCTACCGAATACTACGAGAAAAATATTCGGGTAAAAAATTGAGTAAATCCGAAATGTTTTTTTTAGGAATTACTCCTAGTGACGAAACGCCCTAATTGAACGGTTATTAACTGAAAAGTTATCTTATATACTTAAGTAGCTAAGTTTTATTAAAAACACTTTTACCCTGTAAATAATAATTCTATTATTTTACGGCCATAAATAGGTTTAAAACAAAAAGCACATGTCATATCCTTGGTTATCGCAATACCCTGATAAAGTAAACCACACTGTAAACCCAGATGAGTATGCATCAGTAATGGACGTTATTGAGAAATACATGAAAAAATGGGGTGATATGACTGCCTATATAAACATGGGTAAGGAGCTTACTTTTAATGAGGTAGATGCACTTTCAACCCAATTTGCTGCGTATTTGCAAAATGATTGCGGGGTTAAAAAAGGAGATAGGGTGGCCATACAAATGCCCAACTGTTTGCAGTACCCTATAATTATGTTTGGTGCCATTAAAGCCGGTGCAATTGTTGTAAATACAAATCCGCTTTACACCCCAAGCGAAATGGAGCATCAGTTTAAAGATTCAGGGGCCAAGGTGCTTATAATCATTGCCAATTTTGCTTCAAATCTTGAGCAGATTATTAATAATACCAAGATTGAAAAAGTAATCATAACCAAGCTAGGAGACATGCTGGGTTTTAAAGGGCATATTGTAAATTTTGTAGTTAAGAATATTAAAAAGATGGTTCCGGCGTATAGCATACCTGGGGCTATAGATTTTAAAAAAGCGCTAAATAAAGGCGCATCATTAAAATATACAAGGCCTAATATTGAGCATAACGATGTTGCCTTTTTGCAATATACAGGGGGTACAACGGGGGTAAGCAAAGGTGCTATGTTAACCAATAAGAACATTATTGCTAACATGCAGCAGATTTTTGAATGGACTAAACCATGTATTGAAGAAGGAATTGAAACGGTAATCACGGCACTTCCACTTTATCACATTTTTGCCCTTACGGTTAACTGCTTGTGCATGATAAAGCTTGGAGCCAAAAATGTTTTGGTTACCAATCCAAGAGATATGAAAGCCTTTATTGGCGAAATGAAAAAATATCCATTCTCAATTTTAACAGGAGTAAATACGCTATTTAATGGTTTGCTAAATCAAGATGACTTTAGGGCAATGGATTTCTCGTCTCTAAAAGTTACTGTTGGTGGTGGTATGGCAGTACAACGCGCCACGGCCGAAGCTTGGTACGATTTAACTGGGTGTACTTTGGTAGAAGGTTACGGCTTAACAGAGTCATCGCCGGTGCTAACAGTAAACCCAACAGATGGTACGCTACAGCTCGGTACAATAGGAATTCCAGTACCGTCAACAGAAATTTCGATAAGAGATGATGATGGCAATGAAGTGCCCGATGGCGAACCTGGAGAAATTTGGGGCAAAGGCCCACAGGTAATGGCAGGGTACTGGCAACGGCCCGAAGCTACTGCCGAAACCATTGAAGGTGAGTGGCTAAAAACGGGAGATGTAGGCTTATTAACTGAAACAGGGTTTTACAAAATAGTAGACCGTAAAAAAGAAATGGTTTGTGTTTCAGGTTTTAATGTTTATCCAAACGAAGTTGAAGATGCCATTGCTAAAAACCCAAAAGTGCTTGAAGTAGGTGTAATTGGAGTGCCTGACCCTAAATCTACTGAAGTAGTAAAAGCTTATGTGGTTAAAAAAGATCAAAGTCTAAGCGAAGGAGATGTAATTGAGCATTGCAAAGAGTTTTTAACAGGCTACAAGCGTCCTAAACAAGTTGAGTTTGTTCAAGAACTTCCAAAATCAAATGTTGGTAAAATTTTAAGAAGAATACTCAAAGAGCGCGATCAGAGAAATCATCCTGATGTTTGGAAAAAAGACGAAGAGTAGGCTGGCAACATTAGTTGTTTTTTGCTCTTTATTATTGCTTACTAATTGTATGAGGGTAAGCTCAATTAATGGGCTTAACGGCAATCATTTTAAGGCTAAGCCAAATGTTGGTATTGTTGGTTTGATTGAGCTTAACCAAAAAATAAATAGCTATTATTTAATTTCTCGTGCATTTACACCACAATGCTTTGATGCGGGTTGGGATTGCTTATATATGCCAAGGCGCAAAAGAATGGTGTGCCAAATTTATATTCCGTATTTCGGAATCACGGCTAAGTATAAAAAATGGTCAAAAAATGTTTTTAGAATTCAATTAGATTCAAATTATAAAAGTTTGATTCTAAATAAATACAGAATTGGTAAAACCACTCGAAATGAGGTAAA
>JBMYOR010000217.1:0-5331 GCA_049599535.1 Bacteroidia bacterium
CGATTGGGATAAGATTAGGAAAGATGTAGTAAATTACGAACCTTATCTGAGAGCAGTAAACGAATAATGAAAATACTTATTTGCACTGACGCATGGTATCCACAAATAAATGGAGTTTGTAGGACACTTAAAAATTTAGGTGATGAGCTAATAAAAGTTGGCCACCAAGTAGAATATATTGAGCCCAATCAGTTTTTCACAGTTCCTATGCCGAAGTATAATGAGATTAAATTGTCACTAAACGTTTGGCCAAGAGTTGGAACTTTAATTAAAAAAGCAAAAGCGTCATTAAAGCCTTTTCCAACATATTCGGGGTACTCTTCGCTAGCAAAAAAATAATAAAAGCCAACGCTATCGGCATAAGGTATAAAATCAAATTCAATTGAAACAGCGTCGCCATTAAGTCGGCCAATTAAATTGGCTAAATCTTCGTCTCCGGCAGTAAAAAATTCGCTGCTGGTATTGGTAGTATCATTTGGGCCAGCAATATTTTTAACATCTCCAGTACTTAAAATAAGGCCATGGGTTACCAATTCGCTTTCGTCAAATTCAAATAAGCCAATTGAACTTGGTGCGGCTTTTACTTCAAAGTGTCCGGTAAGCACACCACTGCCAATGAGTGTTTTTTTTACCAATTCACGGTAAGCCTGTTCCGTTTTTAAAGTTGGCTCATCAATTATTATTTGTGCTTTTGAATTAAAAAATGCCAATAATATTATGAGCAACAGCCAATGTTTCTTCAATTCAATCAATGAAAAATTTTCAATTATTAATCAAAGATACTTTTATGGCTAAACATGAGCATAAACGATAGTTTTATCTTTGATGCAAATTGATTTTTTAATGCAGGAGTTTCCGTTTATACCTTACAAACCAAAAGTGGTTGAAGCAAATGAAATGCTAAAACGCTCTGAATCTTTTTATAAACAAATGGATACTAGGCGTTCGGTAAGGCATTTCTCAAATAAGGCTGTTGATCGTAAAGTAATAGAGAATATCATAAAAACGGCAAGTACGGCTCCTTCTGGTGCGCACAAGCAGCCATGGACTTTTGCCTTAGTGGCCAACGGATCAATTAAAAAACAAATAAGAAAAGCGGCTGAAGAGGAAGAACAACTCAATTATAATAGCCGAATGAGCGATGAGTGGTTGCGGGATTTGGCTCCTTTGGGTACTGATGAACACAAGCCATTTTTAGAAATTGCTCCATGGTTAATTGTGGTATTTAAAAAGTCATTTGACTTAGTTGAAAGCGAAAAACGCAAAAATTATTACGTGAGCGAATCGGTTGGGTTGGCATCGGGGTTTTTACTTACCGCAATACATAACGCTGGCTTAGTATCATTAACCCATACGCCTAGTCCAATGGGGTTTTTAGATAAAATATTACAACGACCTGCAAATGAAAAAGCCTTTTTGCTAATACCTGTTGGCTATGCTGCACAAAATGCTCAAGTGCCAGATATTGATAGAAAGCCAATTGAAGATGTGAGTGTTTGGTATGAGTAATTTAAATAGGCAAAGTGAGTTTAATAAAAATGGCTTTTTAAAAATGGAGTCATTTTTTAGCGTCGATGAAGTGAAAAAGCTTGTAGTTCAACTTGAGTTGGCACAAAAGCATCTACATCAAAAACATCGTCTCGATCAAAAAGGACTCATATTTCATCCAAATTTATACCAACATTCTTTACAGGTTCAGCAATTTATAGCTCAGCAAAAAATTGAAAAATTAGTTTCTGAAATTGCTGGAGAAGAAGTTTGGGTGCGTTGGGACCAAACTATAACTAAAACCCCTAATGGTAACCCTTTTCCATGGCACAGAGATAATGTATACAATAAGCTAAAGGCCAAACATTACCAATTTTGGATAGCATTAACCCCAATGACCCAAGAAAACGGAGCTCTTTGGATTATGCCGGGTAGCCATAATATCAATAAAATTAAACACAGTAAAACATCTAATCATTGGCAGGCCGATAATGTAAATGAATCGAAACAGCTATTAGTTGAAGCTAAAGTTGGTGATGTAGTTGTATTCTCATCTCATTTATTGCATAAAACTGAGAAAAACGAAAGCCAGCAAAACCGAACTGCCTTTGTGATAGAGTTTATGCGACAGTCTGATTTTGACCCTGGAATTAAGCCACCGTATCTTTTTATTAATAATGGAAAACCAAATATGCGATCAAAACACCCCAAAGACAATTGGTTTACAAAGCGATTTAGTTTAATAAAAAAAACTAAAGGAGAGCATAGGTGGGTTTAAAGGGTATTAACTCTTTGATGCCAATGTATTTAAGTTTGTTTTTTATGTTTGAATTAATCAATTTTGCAGCCTTTTTTACACGTGAAACTAATGTTGGTTTAATGGAAGATGAAGAGTTGATGAACCTTGTGCTCGAAAAGCTTTACCACAAGCGATTTGATAAGGGTTTATTAAGCGTAAGAAATGCGCTGGCCGAAATGGATATTTACCTTAGAAATAACCAGATGAATAGAATTATGGCTGACATTAAAAGCAATGGATTTGCACTGGTATCAAAAATAGATGACGATTATCAAGCCGCTATTAGCCCTGAAGGAAGCCTTTACTGCGAAGAAAATTTGATGATCAAATAGTTGAATACAGGAGTTGTAATTTTTTTGAAATACCCTGCATTGGGTAAAGTAAAAACTCGCTTAGCAAGTTCAATAGGTAATAACATAACGCTTGAAATTTATAAGTACTTGGTAAATAATACGATTAAAGCAACTTCAGGCTTTAATACCGAACTTCATTTTTATGGTGATTTACCTAAAGATCACAATTACAAAGGCTATGTATGTAAAAAGCAGATAGGTGATAATATAGGAGTACGCATGCACAACAGTCTTAAAAGCATGCTTAAATCTACAGAATCAGTAATTTTAATCGGCTCTGATATACCTAATATTAGCTCTGAAGTAATACAAAGTGCTGCAATTAAATTAAATCAAAATGATTTGGTTTTTGGCCCTGCAAAAGATGGAGGATTTTATTTAGTGGGGCTTAAAAAAGCAAATCAAAAATTATTTGACCTTAAATCATGGAGTCATAAAAATGTGCTCAAACATACCTTAGATAATGCAAAGGAGTTGGGGTTAAATTATACTTTGGTTAATGAACTCTCAGATTTAGATACCGCTCAAGATTTAGACCATTTCACCGAATTAAAACATAGGTTTTTATAGACCATTATATTAATAAAGCCCTGTAAAAGTTTTATAATGAATATTTGCAATTGAAAAAGCTCTAGTATGAAACATATTTTACTGTTAATCACTTTATTTACAAGTACAGGTCAGGCGCTCTCTAATCCCCTTTGGATGCGTTATCCTGCAATATCTCCCAATGGTGAGCAAATAGTTTTTAGTTATCAAGATGATTTATGGCTTGTAGATGCTAAAGGTGGAAAAGCTGAAGCTTTAACAAGACATGAAGCCCACGATTATAAGCCTGTTTGGAGCAATGATGGCAATAAAATAGCCTTTGCATCAAATAGATATGGAAATTACGATGTGTTTTTACTGGATTTAAGAACCAGAGAAATAAGCAGGTTAACACATTATTCTGCAAACGACTTTCCTTCTGATTTTAGTAACGACGATAAGCGTGTACTTTTTAGTTCGGCTAGAGTTGATCATCATAAAAATGCTCAGTTTCCTTACCGCAGACTTGGAGAGCTGTATGAAATAAGCACTGATGGTAAAGACCTAAAAATGATAAGCAGCATAGCTGCCGAGAGTGCTCGATACTCAAAGGACGGCGCCTTTATTATTTATCAAAATGCCAAAGGTTATGAAGACGAGTGGAGAAAGCACCATACTTCTTCAGTTACAAGAGATATTGTTAAGTACAATATAAAGTCGAAGACTTTTGCCAGAGTAACTGAGTTTGAAGGAGAAGATAGGAATCCAATTCCAGCAAGCGACAACAAGGGGTTTTACTTTTTAAGAGACGCTGTTACCTATAAAGACAAGCAGAGCAGCTACAACATCTTTTATAAGAGCTTTGATGGCAACACCACAAAGCAGATTACGGAGTTTTCTCAAAATCCAGTTCGATTTTTGAGCATGGCCGATAACGGTTTAATGTGCTTTGGCTTTAAGGGAGAAATTTACACCTTAAAAAACCAAGATGATTTTGTGAAGGTGGAAATTGAAATAGCTCCCGACGCAAAAGAGAATGATTCAAAATTTAAAATGATGAATGCCGAAGCCACGGAGTATGCAGTTTCACCCAACGGTAAGGAAGTGGCTTTTGTGATTAGAGGCGATGTATTTGTAACATCTGTTGAATATGGAACTACAAAAACAATTACCTCAACACCTTGGCAAGAGCGCACCGTAAGCTTTTCACCAGATGGTAAGGCCATTTTGTATGCAGCCGAAAAGGGTAGCAGTTGGAGTGTCTATTACACCAAACTGGTAAATGAAAATGAGCCATTCTTTTATAACAGTACGGTTTTAAAAGAAGAAGCAGTAATCGAAACGCCGCAAGAATGTTTTCAACCAAAATATTCACCAGATGGTAAAGAAGTTGCATTTCTTGAAGAAAGAACAACCCTTAGAGTTGTAAACCTAGAAAGCAAAAAGGTGCGCACGGTATTGCCAGGCGCTTACAACTATTCATACTCAGATGGAGATCAATGGTACGATTGGTCACCTGATGGAAAATGGTTTGCGGTTGACTTTAACGATCCCAACAGATGGATGGGCGAAGTAGGCATTATTGCAGCCGATGGCAAAGGAGAATTGGTAAATTTAACAAGAAGTGGATATGGAGATGGTGGCGCTAGATTCATGGCAAAAGGAAATGTAATCATATACTCTTCTGATAGATATGGAATGCGTAGCCACGGTAGCTGGGGTGCTGAGAGCGATGTGTTTGGCGTTTTTTTAAATCAAGAGTTTTATGAGCAATTCAAAAAACCACTAAGTGAATTAGAAGCAGAAAAGGAAGCCGAAAAAAGCAAAGATGGAGAAGAAAATGACAAAGACAAAAAGGTGCTCTTGGTCGCTAAAAAAGATCCAGAAAACGAATCCCCGGGAGCGGATGACCTATACAGATTTGGGACACTGGCCACGATACTGCAATTGATTCGTCTTCCAGATAAAACCGTAAAAATACTGGTCGAGGGTGGCACAAGAGCCGAACTCACTAGAGTGGAAGATACAGAAGATTTCTTTATTGGCGATGTTGAGGTTGTTGATGAAGAACAAGTGGGGGCTAGTGAAGCAGAAGCGCTCGTTCGTTCACTGATGTCGGCGTTTGATCAGTACGTTCAACTCAGTAAAAAAGTCCCACCAGAG
>JBMYOR010000218.1:0-5311 GCA_049599535.1 Bacteroidia bacterium
TTGCTTACAGGTGTAGTATGTAACTATAAAGCGCTTGAATACATGCCTGTAGTGGTCGATAACCCTGATAAAAATGATAATCACATATTAATTCAACTCTTAAAACAGGATAAAATCACAAGAATATTGGCGAGAATTGATCCTGAAACCAATTTGCTTTCGAGTACTGAATTGGTTGAATGGAAAGGTGGCGGAGAAAGGCGAGTACCTACCTATTACAAAGAATATGAGCAAGTAGCGGGTTTAATGTTACCAAAAAAAATTATTGAGTCGTTTAGTAAAGTAATGACAGTTTCTTACAACATTGATAAAATTGAAACAGGGGTTAAGTTTAAGAAAAAGCTATTTAAAAAGCCGTAGTGACTGAAGAAAATAAAAGTAATAGTAAATTAATAAAGCTTGTTTTTACCGTAGTGGGGGTGGTGGCTATCACCCTTTTTGCAATGGCTAATAATCAGAGTGTAGAAATCAATTTTATTTTTTCAAAATCTAATGCACCTTTAACTGCCATAATGATTACAAGTTTTTTGCTTGGGCTAGTAATGGGTTTGGTGTTTTTAATTGTTTCAAACCTTAAAAACAAAAAGGTTATTAAAGCGAATGAAAAAGAAATAAGCCAACTTGAAAATCGGTTAGGATTTATGAATGATAAACTTGACGAGCTTAATCGAGAGCGTTAATAATTAAAAACCAAATTGTTTAAATCAGGCTTTTTTAAAAGCGTTATCACATTGCTTTCGGGCAGTGCTTCGGCACAATTAATTATGGTGCTAAGTTACTTTGTACTTGCACGCTGGTATGGGCCTGAAAATATTGGCGAAATCAGGGTGTTTGCTTCAATCACTTTAACAGCGGCACTTTTGGTTAATGGAGGCTACGAGCTGGCTGTTATGCTTCCGTCAAAAAATATTCAGGCCTTGGCATTAGTAAAGCTTTGCTTCAAAATCTTATGGGTTTCGCTTATTATTTTAATTCCAATTGGCTTTATTTTTAACAATCAAATAGCCGAATTATTAAATGCCCCAGCTTTTAAAATTTGGGCCATGGCTTTGCCGTTTTCTATTTTTATGGAGGGTGCAATTAATCTGCTGCATCAGTTTTTAGTAAGAAATAAAAAGTACAAACGGCTTTCAATAGCCCTGCTATCATATGCTATTGTATATGCTTCTGTGGGTTTGTTGGGTTCGTATTACAAGTTGAATATCAATTGGTTATTTGGGTCATTATTAGGGGCTCAATTTGTAAAATTGATTTTGTATGTATTAGCTTATGTCAAAATACGAAAAACCATTAAACCCGAAATTTTAACCATAAAACCTGCTCGTAAATATATCGATTACCCATTATTTCATTTAGGTTCAGGGGTAGCAAATTTAGCATCGAGAGAAATGGTGGTTCCACTGCTGAGTGCTTACTTTGGTGCAACGGCCGCAGGCTTATATAGTATGTCAATTCAGATATTGTATTTGCCCATGCGCTTTTTAACACAAGCTGTACCTCAAGTTTTTTATCAAAGAATTGCCAAAGCCAGAAACCTTGGAATCAAATACGTGCGACGTGAAACTCTTACAGCTATGAGCTTTTTGCTTTTTGTTAGCGCAATACCAACATTCATATTGGCTCTTTTTGGTCCAGATCTATTTGCTTGGGCCTTAGGCGAAAAATGGCGAGCATCAGGAGAGTTCATTAAATGGTTAGCTGCATTTGCCGTAGTTGGCTCGGTAGTTTCTCCGCTTACATCGCTTATGAATGTCAACTTTAAACTAAGGGCATTTTTTGTATTTAACGTGTTGCTTTTAGTTTCACGGCTTGGAGCTATTGCCATTGGAGCTAAAATGGGAGATGCTGAAATTGCAATAGCCTATTACGGTATGGCCGCTTTAATTGGTGCTATAATTTTAGGCATTTGGCTGTTTATCCTGTCAGGAATAATAAAAATCAAAAGAATCTAGTGGAGTATATTGAACATGTAGGTACAGCTCTTTCACTTGCTTATGTTATTCTTTTAATGATGAATAAGGTTTGGGCCTGGCCATGCGGAATTATAGGCTCTATTCTTATTGGCATCGCCTTGTTTACCAATGAAAAGCCGTTGTACATGGAAACGGGTTCTTACATCGTTTACACCGTAATGGGCATTTACGGTTGGTACCATTGGGTAGCAGATAAAGGCGAAAAAGAAGAAGCCTTAGCCATCTCAGAATGGAAGATATGGCATCATGTAGTGGCTATTGCATTAACTGCAATGATTGGCATTTTTATAGGAGATGTTTTAAGTGCAATCACCAATGCAAGCTCACCATATTTTGATTCGTTGACTACCACTTTCGCCATGTTGGGTACATGGATGCAAGCTCGCAAAGTACTTTCGAATTGGGTGTATTGGTTTTTTATCAATCTAGCATCGGTTAAGCTCTATTGGAGTAATGATTTTAACTCATTGCCCTATTTAGCTTTGATTTTTACCGCTTTGTCTGTTTCAGGTTTTATTCAATGGCTAAAAATTTACCGTTCACAAAATGTATGATGTAATTATTATTGGAGGTGGAGCGGCAGGCTTTTTTTGTGCTGCTCAAATTATTGAGCAAAAACCGAATGCAAAAGTGCTTATTCTAGAGCGAGCAAAAGATGTTCTTCAAAAGGTGAAAATATCAGGTGGTGGAAGATGTAACGTAACCCATGCCTGCTGGGAACCGAATGAGCTCATAAAAAACTACCCTCGCGGCTCAAAAGAACTACTTGGCCCATTCAATAAATTCTGTACGGGCGATATGGTCTATTGGTTAGAACAAAACAATGTGGAAACCAAAATTGAAGAAGATGGCAGAATGTTTCCCACTAGCGATTCTTCTCAAACCATAATTGACTGCTTATTAGGCGCCACGCTAAAAAAGGGTGTAGAATTACAATGCAATCAAAATGTTCAATCTCTTAAAAAGGTTGGAGATACCTGGAGCGTAAAAACCAAATCATCGCTTTTTAAAGCCAAAACGATAATGATCGCAGCGGGCAGCAGCAAGTTCGTTTGGAATATGCTAAAAGATTTGGGTCATCAAATTATAGAACCAGTTCCTTCACTCTTTACCTTCAATACAAAAGATTTTAGGCTTAAAAGTTTGGCAGGCTTAAGTGTTGCCAAGGCAGAATTATCAATAAACGGATCCAAACTTCAATCTCAAGGCCCCTTGCTGGTAACCCATTGGGGCTTAAGCGGTCCCGCAATCTTGCGTTTAAGTGCTTGGGGTGCAATAGAGCTTGCCAAGTTGAATTATAAATTCACATTAAAAGTCAATTTCTCTGGTCTTGAAGAATTTCAAGTTCGAGAGCAAATCGAAAATCTTAAAAAGGGAGGGGAGAAGAAAGCGATTAGTAATTATCCGCAGTTTCAAATTCCTAAAAGACTTTGGCAATCCATTATTCCAAGTCAATTAGAATCAAAAGCATACAAATCACTCGACCATAAAGAAATGGATCAATTGCTCGATTCAATTTGCCAAGCGAAATTTAAGATCAATGGCAAGAGCACCTTTAAAGATGAGTTTGTTACAGCTGGCGGAATTGAATTGAGCGAAGTAGATTTCAGAACCATGGAAAGCAAAGTGCTGCTCGGCTTGCATTTTGGTGGAGAAGTATTGAATATTGATGCGATTACGGGTGGTTTTAATTTTCAGGCAGCATGGACTACGGGGTGGTTGGCGGCGAAAGGAATAATAGGAATGTTAGACAATCAATGATATTGTAAAACTCCAAGTTGTAACTTACCTTTGGGTAAAGCCAAATAAATGAAAGAAGTAACTGTCAGAATCCCAGATGAAAAATATGGCTTTTTTCTAGAGCTAATTGAAAGTTTGGGCTTAGAAAATGTGATAAATGAAATTCCGGAGTTTCAAAAGGAAATTGTTAGAAAAAGAATAGCCGCTTCAAAACCAGAAAATTTAAAAACTTGGGACGAAGCTAGGGAAAGCTTCAAGGTTTAAATTTTAAAATATGGCTTATGTAATCTTTGTTGAACCTGAAGTTATTTCAGATATTCAAGATGCCGTCACGTATTATGAAAGATGCCAAAAGGGATTGGGTGTTCGCTTTGAATCGGTGGTAAATGAACATATTTCTCTATTAAGGGATAACCCTTTTTACCAAATTCGATACGATCAAGTTCACTGTTTACCAATTAGAAAATTTCCATTTATGTTTCATTATACTGTTGATGAATTAAAAAAACAAGTAATCATAAGAGCTGTTTTTCATACTTCACTTGACCCAAAAAAATGGGAGAAAAGAAAATAGAAACATTATTTTAACCGGATTCAATTCCTTGCTTAAACCATTATTAGCAATATAATCACCACTTTTGCACTCCGCAAAACAACTGTTATGACATTTGAAAATAGCCTTGAATTTGCTCAAAAATGTGATGCTGAGGATTCTTTAAGTAAGTATAGAAATGAGTTCTACCTGCCCGAATCTATTGAAACAGGTGAGCAGGCGCTTTACTTTACCGGAAACTCACTTGGTTTACAGCCAAAAAAAGCAAAGGAATATCTAAACATTGAACTTGAAGATTGGGCTAAATATGGAGTAGAAGGACATTTTCATGGAAGAAATCCTTGGTTTCATTACCATAAATTCTTTTCTGAAAAAGCAGCAAGATTGGTAGGTGCTCAAGAGCATGAAGTGGTAATCATGAACAATTTAACGGTGAATCTTCACTTGTTAATGGCTTCATTTTATCGCCCCACCAAAGAGCGTTTCAAATTGATAATTGAAGCAGGGGCTTTCCCTTCAGATCAATATGCAGCGGCAAGTCAAGCCCGTTTTCATGGTTTGGTTCCAGATGATGCAGTGATTGAGCTTAAACCCAGAGCAGGCGAATACACGTTAAGAACTGAAGATATTTTGGCTGCCATAGACGAACATGGTTCGGAGCTAGCTCTTGTAATGCTCCCAGGTGTTCAATACTATACCGGCCAAGCTTTTGAAATGGAAACCATCACCAAAAAAGGGCACGAAGTAGGTGCTTTTGTGGGTTGGGATTTAGCGCATGCGGCTGGTAATTTAAAACTTAAATTACACGATTGGAATGTAGATTTTGCCGCTTGGTGTACATATAAATACTTAAACTCAGGTCCGGGTTCTGTTTCAGGAGCTTTTGTGCATGATAAGCATTCTGAAAAAGCTGATATACCACGTTTTGAAGGTTGGTGGGGACATAGCGAAGAAGAGCGTTTTAAAATGGAAAAAGGCTTTGTGCCAATGCCAGGTGCCCAAGCGTGGCAATTGAGCAACGCACCCGTTTTTAATATGGCAATTC
>JBMYOR010000219.1:0-5305 GCA_049599535.1 Bacteroidia bacterium
GTGGTAAAGGAAAGGATAAAGATTTAATGGACTTGTATAAAAAATTTAATATTGAAGCTGAAGTCAAAGACTTTTATGAAAACCCTGAATCATTAATCAGTTGGTCTGATTTTGTTATTTCTAGAGCTGGAGCATTATCTATTAGCGAACTTACTTTTTTAAATAAACCTTCGGTATTGGTGCCTTCACCTAATGTGGCTGAAGATCACCAAACCAAAAATGCACAAGTACTTGCGGCCAATGGTGCAGCCGAGCTTATTAATGATTCAAATGCACAAAATGATTTAATAACTGAATCACTAAAATTGGTTAATGAGCCCAAAACACTTGAATTTATGAGCTTAAAGGCGGCAGAACTAGCCAAACCCACTGCGGCCGATGATATTGTAACTGAAATTTTCAAATTGATTAAATGATTGATTTGAACAACATATCGCACCTATATTTTGTAGGTATTGGTGGTATTGGAATGAGCGCCTTAGCCCGGTTTTTTAAACAAAATGGCAAGGTGGTGCATGGCTACGATAAAACATCAACCGAACTTACCGATACTTTACACTCTGAGGGGTTCAATATCAGCTTTGAAGATTCTATTGAAAAGCTACCTGCTTTTGCACAAAGCCCAAATAAAAATACATTAGTAGTTTTTACCCCAGCAATTCAGAGCGACTCTAAGATTTTAAACCATTTTAAAAATACTGGTTTTCAGATTGTAAAACGATCTGAAGCACTTGCCTTAATTACCGCCAATAATTTTACAATTGCTGTGGCAGGCACACATGGTAAAACAAGTACCACTACTTATTTAGCACATATATTAAAAAGCAATAATATAGGCTCTGCTTCATTTTTAGGGGGTATAGCAAGCAATTACAACACAAATTATGTAAGCCACAAACCATCTGTAAATAACATTGTAGTAGTAGAAGCCGATGAGTTTGACCGAAGTTTTTTAAGGCTGAAACCTAATATTAGCATAATTACATCATGTGAGGCCGATCATCTCGATATTTATGAAAACTACAATAATCTAAAGCAAGCCTATAACGACTTTGCAAACTGTACAGTAAAAGGCGGCACCCTAATTCTACACCAAAGCCTTTTTGGCCTATTTGATATTAGAGACGATATTAAGGTGCAGTATTATGGTGAAAACTGTAATGATATTCAAATAGAAAATATAAAAGTAGAAAAAAATGCATTTTGGTTTGACCTCAATCATTTTAACCTAAATAATATTAAAAATGGATTGCCCGGCAAGCACAATGTACTAAACGCAACCGCTGCCATTTCGGCGGCGCTAAATGCAACAAAAGTTGCAGATATTAAAGCAAGTTTGGCAAGCTTTAAGGGGATTAAAAGACGATTCGAAGTAGTTTACAATAACCATAACTGTGTGTATATAGATGATTATGCACATCATCCAACCGAGATTAAAGCTGCCATAGAAACAGCAAAGGCATTATATCCCAAAAAACCAATTACAGTAATTTTTCAGCCTCATTTGTTTACCCGAACCAGAGATTTAGCACAAGGTTTTAAAAACGCCTTAAGTATGGCAGATGAGATGATAATCATGCCGATTTACCCTGCTCGAGAAGTACCTATTAAAGGTATTACGAGTCAAATTTTAAAACCAAAAGCCGATACACAAATTCTTAATCACGAGTCGGTAATTCAATATATAAAACAAAATAAACCTAAGGTGCTGCTCACATTAGGGGCCGGAAATATTGACAAGCTCACCAAACCAATTGCCAAAATTTTAAAAACATTAGCAAATGCCTAAAGCCCTATTAAATAAAATATTGTGGGCCTTTGCAGCTCTGTTTGTAATAATGGGTGCATCTTACGGCAATAAAAAAGTAAAGCTAGCCACAATTAATCAAGTTCAAGTAAATATAGCTCCAACACAGCAAGGCAATTTTATATCAGAAACAGATATTACTGATAGAATTAATGCCTTTTACACCCCAAGTTTATTAGAGCAAAAAACTAAAGATATTGATATTTTACAACTAGATTCAATTGTTGAAAGTTCTCCCTTTGTAAAAAGCGCCAATTCGTTCTCAAGTTTAAATGGCAAGTTGTTTGTAGAAATTGAACAAGAATTACCGTTAATAAGAATTCACAGTTCAAAAGTTAAAGGTTATTACATAAGCTATGAAGGCAAAAAGCTACCCTTATCTATGCATAAGGCAGCACGAGTACCTGTGGTTACAGGCAATATAACTGAAACTATTACGCCAGACGACACCCTAAAAACACAGTTAATTAAGGATTTATATAGCATTGCGCTTTATTTAGATAAAAACGCATTTTTTAAAGCTTTAACGGGTCAACTACATGTAGAAAATAATGGTGATATTGTGCTGATTACAAAATCTGAAGAGCGTCACGATATTATTTTAGGCAACGCCCAAAACCTTGAAAGTAAGTTTGATAACCTCTATCAGTTTTACACAAAAGTGCTTTCAATTAAAGGCTGGGATAGATATAGGACCATTAACTTGAAGTTTAAAAATCAAATAGTAGCAAAATAGTAACATGGATAATACAGGAATTATTGTTGGTTTAGACATTGGTACTACCAAGATCTGT
Organism: Bacteroidia bacterium; assembly: GCA_049599535.1. Classification (GTDB taxonomy): domain Bacteria; phylum Bacteroidota; class Bacteroidia; order CAILMK01; family JACPUW01; genus JACPUW01. Next base: position 2,602 of record JBMYOR010000219.1, read on the forward strand.
GCTATTGTAGGGGCTAAAAACTCCTATGGGAAAATAGACATTCTTGGAGTAGGCAAGAGCCCATCAGAAGGTGTAGTTAGGGGCGTTGTTACCAATATCGATAAAACCGTTCAAAGCATTAAAAAAGCCGTTGATGAAGCATCAAGGGCATCAAACGTTGAAATCTCGCATGTACACGTTGGTATTGCGGGGCAACATATTAAGAGTCATCAGCACCGTGGCAGCATAGTAAGGCGCGAAGCCGAATCTGAGATTTCGACCACCGATATTAATCGAATGCTTGAAGATATGCACAATGTGGCCATGTCTCCAGGAGAAAAAATCATTCACATTATACCACAAGAGTACACTGTAGATGGCGACTTTGGAATTAAAGATCCAATAGGCATGTCAGGTGTAAAACTTGAAGGAAATTTCCACATTATTACCGGTCAAATAACCGCCGCTAAAAACATTTACCGCTGTGTTGAAAAAGCTGGTTTAAAGGTAGTTGGAATTACTCTTGAGCCAATAGCTTCTTCAGCAGCTGTATTAAGCGAAGAAGAAAAAGAAGCCGGTGTGGCCCTTGTAGATATTGGAGGTGGAACCACAGATATCGCCATTTTTCAAGAAGGAATTATTAGGCATACAGCGGTTATTCCACTGGGTGGCAATATTATAACTGAAGATATAAAACAAGGCTGTACGGTAATGCAAAAGCAAGCCGAAGCCATGAAAGTACAATTTGGAAATGCTTGGGCAGAAGATGCCAAAATCAGCGAGATAATTTCAATTCCGGGACTTACCGGCAGAGAACCACGTGAAATTTCGAGACGCAATTTGGCCCACATTATTCAAGCTCGTGTTGAAGAAATTTTTGAGCACGTACACTATGAAATTAAAAGTTCGGCCTTTGAGCAAAAATTAATAGGAGGCGTAGTGCTTACCGGTGGTGGTTCAATGCTTAAAAATATGAGTCATTTGGTTGAATATGTTACCGGAATTGACACCAGAGTAGGCTCGCCTGGCGAACATTTAGGTAGCAGCCTTACCGAAAAAGTTAATTCGCCTATTTATGCCACAGGATTAGGTTTGGTAGTAAATGCATTTGATCAAAACTTGAGCGCCGTAGGCAATAAACAAAGTGAGCAAGAAAAAACGGTCAAACCAAAAGCTAAATTAAGCTTGGGCAGCAATAGCTTTTTCGATAAGTTTAAGCATTGGTTAAAAGATGATATAGAAGACTTTAATAACTAGATATGCAGTTTATACAACCTGAAAAGAAAAACCACATTATAAAAGTAATTGGCGTAGGTGGCGGTGGCGGAAACGCTGTAAACCACATGTATAGCCAGGGCATTGAGGGTGTAGATTTTATAATTGCCAATACTGATAAACAAGCGCTTGAAGCCAGCCATATTCCAACCAAGTTTCAAATTGGCGAAAACCTAACAGAAGGTTTGGGTGCAGGTGCCGATCCTGATAAAGGTAGAAAAGCCGCTCTTGAAAGTATTGAAGAATTAACAGCAGCACTTGAAGAAACCACCAAAATGGTATTTATTACTGCCGGAATGGGTGGTGGTACAGGTACAGGTGCAGCACCAATTATTGCAAAAACGGCTCGTGAACTCGGTATACTAACTGTAGGTATAGTTACTACTCCTTTTAAGTTTGAAGGCAAACGCAGAATGAATCATGCCGACGACGGAATCTTTAAAATGAAAGAGAGCGTTGACAGTCTTTTAGTGATCAATAATGAGAAACTAAGAGAAATGTACGGCAACTTATCGCTAACCAACGCTTTTGAACATGCCGATAATATTTTGGCCACCGCAGCAAGGAGTATAGCTGAGATTATAACTTTTGAAGGCTATATCAATGTCGATTTTATGGATGTAAAATCAACAATGGAAAATAGCGGTGTTGCCTTAATGGGTACTGCTAGTGCCGATGGAGACGACAGAGCAATAAGCGCTGCTAAACAAGCCCTATTAAGCCCACTTTTGGCTGACAATGACATCAAAGGCGCTCAAAAAATATTGTTAAATATCTCATCTGGTAAAAAAGAAATATTAATGGATGAGATTACTGAAATAACGGATTACATAAGAGATGAAGCAGGCGAAGATGCCGACTTAATTTTTGGTTGCTCTAGAGACGAAGCCCTCGGTGATGCTATTTCCGTAACAGTAATTGCTACTGCATTTGAAACTAAGAAAGAACGAGAAATAGCTGACACGCCTTTTGAAATAGACACTAACACTATTGCCATTGAAGGTTTAGATGAAATATCTGATACCGAAAAAACAAACAATACTGGTTTGGACGCGGATATTGAACTTGAAAATGACGACATTTTACCTTTTGAAACCGAAAACTCATTACCCAATTACCAAACAGGTTCAAAAACAGAGATTATAGGTTTAGGCGTAGACCGCAACGGAAACCCTACCCCACAAGAAAGACCTGTATTAGATTTAAAAGAACTAGAATCAGAACCAGCATACATAAGAAGATCTAGAAAACTTGAACCTGTTGATCATTCAAGTCATCAAAACATTTCACGACTCACATTGCAAACCGATGATGACAAAAAGCCTGAAATCAGAAATAATAATAGGTTTTTACACGACAATGTAGATTAAAACAAACTATTTATATAGTATCCATACTATTTTTTCCTGTGTTAAAGCCGCCATCAATCCCCTTATGGCGGCTTTTTAAT
>JBMYOR010000220.1:0-5292 GCA_049599535.1 Bacteroidia bacterium
CAGCTAGACGAAGCCAAACGCTTACCAGAGTGGGAAGAAATTGCAGCAACTGCCATGGCCGTACAAAACCTTTACCTAGGAATGGAAGCCTTAGATATTTGCGGCTATTGGAGCACGGGAAATACCAACACCCCACAAATGCGCCTATTGCTCAACTTAAACGAAAGCCAATTGCATTTAGGCTGGTTTTATTTAGGTAGACCTGATAAATTATTACCCCAAGGGCGAAGAATTAGAAGACCCATGGAAAATAAAGTAGTTTGGAAGTAAGTATACTAAAAACTCAAACGGATCTTTTTGCCGTTGAAAAGCTAGCCACTGAAATTTGGCATGAGCATTACACGCCCATTATTGGCCAAGCACAGGTAAAGTACATGTTAGGTAAATTTCAATCTGCTGATGCCATGCAGAAGCAAATAGACGAAGGCTATGAATACTACTCAATTTCAAATGAAGAAAAGCTCATTGGCTACTTAAGTATTCAACCTAGACATGGCCACTTGTTTTTAAGTAAAGCCTATGTTCATTCAGATTATAGAGGCAGTGGTTACGGACAAAAAGCCTTTGATTTTGTAACACAAAGGGCCAAAGAATTTAATTTTAATAAAATTCAGCTTACCGTAAACAAATACAACCAACGCACCATTCACGTTTACGAAAAATATGGATTCAGAAAAGTTAAAGAAGCTGTTTTTGACATCGGCCAAGGCTACATAATGGATGATTATGTGATGGAGCTTGAAATTTGAGAATTGGAGCGGGCTGAAGATTAAGATTTAATCAAAAGCATCAATATAATCCGCTAATTATACTTATAGTATAAAATACAACATGTACTTTCGGACACTATTCAAGTCAATTAAAAGGCTTTGAATTTTATTTATGTTAAAAATTACCCGTTTCCTTTCTCTTTTCGCCTTAATACTTATTTCATCATTCGCTCTTGCCCAAACCGTAAAGGTTGGCGATGGCAGCTACACCACTAAATTTCCAGGAACAGATGCAGCCGCAAGAAATGGCTTCCCTTCTGGTTCACCACTATTAGTAGGTAATGCCAAAGGCAAGCCTGTACCTACAAACGATTGGTGGAGCCACAAAATAAAAAACAATCACTCAAGCAATTTATTCAATTACCCATATACACTTGCCACTACAAGCAAAGGTCTAATTGCTACCTATATTCCATGGGGCGTAATTGGCGACAACAAGGCAATTGAAGTAGGAGTTGATGGACTCAACGCATCAGTTTGTAATGTTTCTGACTACAGTGATTGGACAGTAACTCTAGACTGGCAAACTGGTACAAACCACATGACAGCGACTTCTGGTATTGGAATGCCGTTTTTATACTTCACCAAAGATGCTGATAGCAAAGCGGAAGTAACCGTGAACTCTGGAACGGTAACCATTGATGACGAAATACTAATTATTTCCGATGCCAGCAGCGGAGCTGATTTCGCTGTTTATGCACCTACCGGCAGCACTTGGCAACTAAGTGGAAATACTTATTCTTCTAGTTTAAATGGCGAAGATTATTGGTCAATGGCATTTTTACCAGCTGGTGTAACGCCTAGCACTGCGGCCAGCACCATGCAGAAATATGCCTATGTGTTTCCAACTAACACAACTACTCAATGGGGCTACGATGAAAAAACATCGGTGGTTAGAACAGATTTTGACATTGAAGTTGATGTAAAAGAAGGTACCGACAGTTTGATCTTTCAAGGGCTTCTTCCCCACCAGTGGGCCCATTTAGCCAGTAATTCGCCTACACCAAAAAGTTATGAATACGAAACCGTTCGCGGCAAGCTAAAAGGATTGGTAGGCAATAGCTTTTCAGTTGAAAACACCTTTTATGGCATTCTACCAACATTGCCATATTTAGATAATTACAGCAAAGGATTCAACCCACAAGAACTTAATCAAAAGGTTGAGCTATTGCAAAATGAAGCCTTAGCCACATGGACCGATTCTTATAATGAAGGGCAAGTGATGAACCGTTTGATTCAAACTGCAAGAATTGCCGACTTAATGGGCAATACCACCGCACGAGATAAAATGATTAAAACGGTAAAAGATCGCCTTGAAGATTGGCTTACTTATGAAGCAAATGAAGTCGCTTTTCTATTTTATTATAATGAAAACTGGAGTGCCATGTTAGGTTATCCTGCGGGTCATGGCCAAGACAATAACATCAATGATCACCACTTTCACTGGGGTTACTTTATTCATGCAGCATCATTTTTAGAGCAATATGAGCCAGGATGGGCCAAAGATTGGGGCGGAATGATTGATCTTTTAGTTAGAGATGCGGCTACCCAAAAGCGCGATGATAAAATGTTCCCATTCTTAAGAAACTTTAGCCCTTATGCAGGTCACTGCTGGGCCAATGGTTTTGCTTCTTTTCCTCAAGGAAATGATCAAGAGTCAACATCAGAAAGTATGCAGTTCAATTCTTCATTGATTCACTGGGGAATGGTTACTGGCAACGACTCAATTAGAGATCTTGGCATATACTTATACACTACTGAGCAAACGGCCATTGAAGAATATTGGCTTGACATAAACGAAAGAAACTTTGGCCCTACTCAACAGTACAGCTTGGTTTCAAGGGTTTGGGGTAATAGCTATGATAATGGTACCTTTTGGACAAGCGATATAGCTGCTTCTTATGGCATTGAAATGTATCCAATCCATGGTGGTTCGTTTTACTTGGGTCATGACAGTAACTATGTTAAAAAGCTTTGGAATGAAATTGAGCAAAACACCGGAATACTTAAAAATGAAAAGAATCCAAACTTGTGGCACGATGTGTATTGGTGCTATTTGGCGTTAATAGACCCTGCCGAAGCCATTAAGCTTTACGATTCTAACCCCAATAGAGAGTTAAAATTCGGTATTAGCGATGCGCAAACCTATCATTGGCTACACTCAAGCAATGCCTTAGGCAAGGTTGATATCTCAATTACAGCAGACAATGCTTTGGCCATGGCTTTTACCCAAAAAGGAGAAACCATTTATGTGGCGCAGAATTACGGAAACCAAGAAATTACGGTAACCTTTTCTGACAACTACGAGTTGAAAGTTCCGGCAAACAGCCTAGTTACGAGTAAGGATATTAAAACCAAAGGAGTACTTACATCAAGCTTTTACCAAGCCTATGTTGGTGGCTCTGTTGATGTGAGCTTGAAAATAAATGCTGGCACACCAACCAAAGTTGAATTTTACAATGGCGATTCTTTATTAAGCACCCAAAATTCAGCACCTTATGAATTAACTGTTGAAGGTTTAAAAGCAGGAAGACAAACTATTTTTTGCAGGATTTATGAAGATGAGCTTTTTAATGTGAGCAACGCCGTAACTGTAATTGTGGGCGAACAATTGCCGTTTTTAGGCAAAGCGTTTGCCATTCCTGGTAGCATTAATGCCGGTAATTTCGACATTTTTGAAGGCGGCATAGGCCAAGACATTTGTTATAATGATCAAGACCAAAATAACAACGGAAAGTACCGACCAACTGAATATGTTGATGCTGAAAGTACCGTCTCAGAAGGTGCAATTGTGGGTTGGATAAATACTGGTGAATGGTTAAAATATACTGTTGAAGTTGACAAAGCAGGTTTTTACAATCTAGAGTTTAGATACGCAAGCGGCAACCAAAATGGCGGTGGGCCAATTAACATTTATTCTGATGATGTAATGGTGGCAACCAATATTACCCCACCCTACAGCGGCGACTGGGACGCATGGAAAACCTATACTTTACCCTATAGCTTTCCTTTAAAAGCAGGTGTACAAATACTAAAGATAGAATTTGAAGGTGGCGAGCTAAATCTAGGAGAGCTAACTTTTACATTTGATAAAGACCTAGACTTTAGCCAACCCGTGGCAAATGCGGATGATAATATTCTAGTTCAACTGCCTAACACAAGCACAGCCCTTGATGGTAGTAAAAGTACAGACCCTGCAAGCTTGCCTTTGACTTATTTATGGTCTCAGGTTTACGGCCCTTCAGTAGCCACAATTTCTGATGCATCTATTGCTCAACCTTCTGTTACCGGCTTAAAAGAAGGAATTTATCTATTTGAATTAAGGGTTGAAAACAGCCGTGAATACACCGATATTGACCAAGTTTATGTGATCTGCAGCAAAGAAACCAACGTGGAACCTAAGGTTTCAATCTATTCTCCAATTGGTGGGTCTGAGTTTATTGAAAACAATGAAATACTGATTGAAGCCGCTGCTAGCGACCTTATCGGAAATGTAACCAAAGTAGATTTTTACGCAAATGAAGTATTAATCGGCACTAGCACGAGCGCACCATACAGCGCAACTTGGGAACCTGTAAAAGGTGACTATACAATTAAGGCCATTGCAACAGATGATGATAACGCCACAGCAACATCAAACTTGGTTTCAATAAAAATTACTGCAGCACCTGATTGCAGGGGAACGGCATTTAATGGCGATTATGATTTTGAGTTTTCACCTGATAAAAACAACCCAACATTAACCTTTATTCCTAATCAAACCGGAATGGGTTCGCCAACATGTCTGTTGTATTACGGAACAAACCCCGGTGCTTTGCCCGGATATCCTGCTACGCCAAATGTGCCTTTTAAACTCAATGCCGCTGAAGGAACGCAGATATATTTTTACTACACTTACTCTCATCCGGCAGGTGGAGAAAGAAACACTGCAGGTAACAAAGACACTTATACAATAGGTACTTGTCAAACGGCTACTAGCTCATTTGATTTAAATGAGACTGAAGTTAAAATATACCCAAATCCATTTAGCGATGCCTTGATTATTGAAACTCCAGAAACAAACACAGTAATAAATGTTTACAGCATTTCAGGAGAATTAATTCAATCAGTGAATTCAACTTCGCAGAAAACACAACTCAACACAAACACTTTTGCTAAAGGTGTTTATTTGATTGAAGTAGAAAATCAGGTTTTTAGAGTGGTGAAATAATCTTCAAGCTCAAATAAAATTGAAAAGCCAGATACATCACCAAGTGTCTGGATTTTTCTTTATTTAGCTTTTTGAAGCTTGATAAAATCATACTATCAACATAATCGCGTAAACAATAAGAAGCGCGTACCCTACCTTTGCACTTCAATTTTTGGAAGCAAAATTCAATGAGCGAAGTAACCTTTGAAACCGCCAAAAAACTTGGTGTAAACGAGCAAGAATTCGACAAGATCAAAGAGATTCTTGGCAGAACACCCAACTTTACTGAGCTGAGTATTTTCTCAGTAATGTGGAGCGAGCACTGTTCGTACA
>JBMYOR010000221.1:0-5275 GCA_049599535.1 Bacteroidia bacterium
CTAACTCTAAAGCTAATTCTCGGCAAGCCACCCTTTCACATTTTTTGCAAATGATTCTGGATCATTTAGAAATGGCTCATGACCAGCATCTTTCATTAATGTAAAGGTTGATTTACCGTGAATTTGTAAAATTGAATGTGCTTTTTCACCAATTTGATGCGGCACTAGATCATCGTATTGCCCCCATATAAAATGAGTTGGTACATCTATATTTTCTATTTTCTCTAAATAATTTTGGTTGATATAATGCCTTTGAATGGTTTTTAAAACCACTATCCAATTATCGCTCATATAAGTAGGGAAAATGTTGTAGTTGGAAGCAAACAAAAGCTTGAGAATCTTTTTTGTTTCAATACTTACGTTGGCGTCTTTAATTATGCCTTCTTCTTGATTACCTACATATTCTCGCCAAATGCTCTTTTGTTCATCTGTTTCAATTATTGGAGTATTTGCAAGCCAATCTTTACACCTTTCCCACTTTTCAGGGTCGTTTCCTTTATCAATTTCTACTTGAGCAATGTATGCGAGCCAAGTTCTTCTGTACGCCCATGCCTTGGTAGGGTTTGGCACTAAATAACCGCTTATGCAAATCCAACCACTAATTTCTGACCTAAATTCATCATTTATCAGATAGTCAGCTGCCGATAAGCCACCAAAACTATGAGACATTAAATACACCTTGCAATTGGGGTAATGGTGCTTTATCACTTTAACAACTGAATAAACATCTTCACTAAATTGGCTTAATGTGATTGTGGATGTATCAATTGGAGCATATGTATTTCCTGTACCGCGTTGATCAAAATAGGCCACGGCATATTCATTTTCTATGTTCTCTTCCCATTTGGCAAGGTTCGTAATTCCCACGTCAATTCCTGTTAGCCCAGGACCGCCATTCATAAACAGCACAATCTTTTTATTCGAAATATCTCCTTTCACCAAAACTGGAATTTGCGCACCGGCAAATTCTACGTGGTAAAAGTCATTCACCTTCTCAGAACCTTCTTTTGTACAAGAACTCAATAACAGAAAAATAGAAAATAGTATGACTGATAATTTCATTACAGTGTCTTTTTTAAGCCCATTCTAAGTGCAAAATGTGCAGTGTATTTCGGAAATGCTGGTTGTTTAATATAAAAGGTGGGTGATAAGAACCATTGTGAACCGCCGAACCAACTCACTTTCTTTCCATAGCTAAAGTTTAAGGAGTGCATGGTGTAATAATGCCTTGACTTTACTTCAGAAACTACACCATCTTCTATTTTAAACGAATTGGGAATGCTTCCTATAAACCCGCCATTGCCAAGGCTAGCTGACCAAATTCTCCCTTTATAGCCAGTTTTTCTAAATCCAACCATGATTTGTGAGAAGCCCGTATTCAAAGCATTTTTATGATGAAAGCCTCCAATTTCGAGCCCATAAAAAAACGTTCTTTTTTTCTGCACTTGGGCTTTGTCCATTTTAACTTTTTGAAAACTGTAAAAATCTTTTTCATAGCAAAAGCTTAGCCCAGGGTGACCAATCATTTCACCAAAGTAAGAAACGCCAATTGTTGAAGAATTTTGTGCATTTCCCCAAAAACTGAGCAGCATGAAAATTAGCAGTGTATTGAATTTCATTTAGAGTTATTGATTAATTCCATTGACATCAATAACAAATGAACGTTGCAACATGCCCTTTTTTATAAATGACTTATCTGGATTTGCACATCATGTAAGCAACTTATATCCTGATTTACACATCTTTGATAAAAATAGCAATATGAAAAAGCAGATTTCCATTGTAATTTCTATTTTTTTATTGGTTTCACTTTCGAAACTGGCATATTCCCAAAACCTAGTTTTAAAAGACACGGTAAAAGCTTGTGAAAGAAAAGATCCAAAAGAGCTTGATCGGTACCTAATTAATGGGTTAAGCCACGTAAAATGGGAAGGGCAAGGCGTAGTGCAATTAGGCAATTCATTTTATTTTGATATGGTTGGGCTTAGTCAAGGCATTTATGAATTATTGGTTACGGCCACATTAAACGGAAATACAACTACTGACACATTATGGGTTTTGGCACTAAATACGCCTGAAGTACATGCTGGCAATTATGATTCGATTTGTGTGAACGATAATGCTTTTCTGCTTGACAAGGCATCACCATCAGGACCAACTGGTAAATGGTTTTATCAAGGATTAGACAAAACTCGTTGGGATTCTATTTTAAATGAAGCTGACCCTGCATCTTTAAAACCAGGCACACATTTTTATGCATACGTTTATACCGTTCCAAATACAGTTTGCCGCGATACCGCATATACTTCATTAACGATTAATCCATTGCCAAAACCAATGAATTTGACGCAATGGCATCAAAACAATGGAAAAAACTCAATTTGTATTAATGGAAATCCCAAACAACTTGAAAGCAACTCGATGGAAAATGGCGTTCCATATTTAGATAGAGTGTGGAGTGGCCGAGGGGTTAGACCTTTAACCAGTGCCCGTTTTGAGTTTTCACCTGCAAATGCCGGGCTTGGTGAACATACGCTTACCTACTCTGCAACAAATATTTATGGTTGTGTTAATTCAATTACCGATAACGTAATTGTTGAAAGCCCTGCAGAAATTGAGTTTAATTATAATCGAAATGGGCTTACCGTTAGCTTTAGTAATTTATCAAACAACGCTTCTTTTTTTGAATGGGATTTTGGAGATGATACGTATTCAACAGACAGTAACCCAACACACACTTATGCCGATACGGGTAAATACACGGTTATTTTAAGCACAAAAGACTATGCTTTGGGTAAAGGAAATAGCTGTAAAGACCTTAGCCTTACTAAAAACATTGAAATTTATCCAGTAAGTATTAATGAAATTAAAAAGCCATATTTAATTAACATAGATCATCAGAACCACACTGTTGCAATTAAAACTCATGAGGATTTAGTCTTTTATTACAATTTACTTTCGATAGATGGTAAAACTTTGAAATCCGGCACCACTGAGCACTCTTTATCATTGTCGCTCAATGATGGCTTATCAAACAAAATATTTGTCTTTATTCTAAACACAAATGATGGAAAGCTTTATAGAGAAAAAATAATTCTGAATTAATTTCAATCGAGCTTTAATTCAAAGAATCTTGCTGTTTTATCTGGGTTTTCGCAGTAAGCTTTGGTTTCTTTAAACCCAAGTTTTTCGTACAACTTTATGGCCGATTTCAACCTGTTTACCGTATCTAATTTCATGGCTTTATATCCCAGCTCTTGAGCATTTTTAATTATCAACTCGCATAGTTTTTTGCCAACGCCTTGTTTTTGAAATTGCGGATAAACAAACAGTCTTTTCATTTCGCAGGTATAATCGCTTAAGTAACGTAAGCCTACCCCACCAGCTAGCACCCCATTGTAATAGGCCAATAAAAAACAACCTTTGGGCGGGCCGTACATTTTTTCAATTCCAGCAAATTCAACCTCTAACTTTTGATAATTCAAATCCATATTAAGCCATTTCAAGTAGTTATTCGCTATTATTTTGGCTTGGCTAAACTCATGTTTAGATTGGCAAGTTTGTATTTTCAGCAACTTAATCTTTTATAAAAATCCAATTTCAAACATATAAGCCTTAGTTCGATTCCTAATAAGCGTCTTACAATTCATACGGAAATTACTCAGAACCTAAAATCGAACTCAGGTTTTAAAATGTATGCTCAGAAACAAATAACATACTTTTTAGGCCTGAGTGCAAGCAAAGCAATTTTAAATACTCAAATGTTTGCCCAGGTAAAGGTTACCTTTAAATCTCAATATCATTAATTGCTGATATGAAAAAAAAATACATACTCTCTATCGCAATTATGCTCACTAAATTGGCCGTAAGCGCCAATGTATTATTGAAAACAGACACCATAAAATCATGTTCAACCAAAGAAAAAATAAACTTGAGCCAGTTTGTATTTTCTAATGTTTCTGATTTCGATTTTAAAGGCAATGGCGTTTTAGTTGAACAAAGCAATTATTTTTTTGATGCCAAAAACAGCAAAACTGGCGAGTATAAGTTGAGCATTTCAGCTACAGTAAGCGGCGCAAATCACACTGAGTTTTTAGTGATTAGGCATTTTGAAAAACCGCACGTGAGTACGGGCAAATACGATTCGCTTTGTATAGATGCGGCGAGTATTCAACTTAACAAACAAACCCCAAGCGGCAATACTGGAAAATGGTTTTACAGAGGAACTTTAAAAAACAAATGGGACTCAAGTATTAATACCACCTTTACCCCTTCTGCATTTAATATCGGCACGCACTACTTCACCTATGTTTACACCGTATCTGGAACCCAGTGTAGAGATACCGCTCATACCAGTATTACAGTAAATCCTTTGCCCAATCCTAAGTCGCTCACGGTTTGGAACCAGAATAACAATAAAAACACGATTTGTATGACTGATAAAAAGAAGCTCATTGGTAATACAATCGAAAAAGGCGCAGGCTATATAGATTGGACATGGAGCGGCAAAGGTTGTAGAGCTTTGGCTAGAAACAATTATGAGTTTAATGCCCGCTATTCAGGACTTGGGCAACACACTTTAACTTATAGTGTAAAATCAATTTATGGCTGTAGCAACAGCATTACATTTAATGTAACTGTTGAAGAACCTGCTAAAGTTAACTTTAATTATAAACAAAATGGCGATACAATTGAGTTCACAAACCTTACGCCCAATGCCAATCATTTTGAATGGCACTTTGACGATGGAAACATGTCAACCGACAAACATGCCAGGCACACCTTTGCCGATACTGGTAGCTATTGGGTACAATTACATTCAACTGATAACCAATTTAGTAATGGCAACAGTTGCCCTGATAAAATCATGGTTAAAAAGGTAGAATACCATTCAACTGGAATTTTAGAATTACAGCCATCAATGCACATTTACCCTAGTTTAGTTACAAAAAATTTAACAGTTGATTTAAACGCTTTAGAGTTTGTAAAAATCGAAATCATTAACCTTAATGGTAAAAGCCTTTTAAATGAAACCATTAATCAAAATAAAACTATTGATTTTAGTGCTTTTGATAAAGGACCCTACTTAGTTAGAGTTTTGAATAGCAAAAATGAATTTACGGTTTATCGTATAATAAGAATCTAAGTTGAAATCATTTCATATAAGCTGACTTTTAATAAAATGAATTAATTTAACGTCAATACACACGGTAGCGCTACATTTATCATGTTATGTGTTCACATCCATTTAAAAAGGCACTGATTTTATCGGTAG
>JBMYOR010000222.1:0-5231 GCA_049599535.1 Bacteroidia bacterium
TTGTTCTTCCCCCTGAGGGGGAAGTTAGAAGGGGGCAAACAAACGCGCGCAGATCTATTTGTTAGGTTGTGGTATGATTGCGGGGAATCATTTTTATTTCAATCCGAATTATTTATTAGAGTAGCTAAATCAGGTTTAATTCTTTTCAAATCATTTGCCTGATTTGTTGTGCTTTTTACCAAAGTGGCGGTTTGCTAATGAAACAAAAAATTACTGAAGTTTAGCTTCTTAAACCAATATTGCCAAGCCAAAACTACATTTAGTCTTTATAAAAAAGAATCAAATAATCAATAGCATTGGCAATTTTAGCACCATGTTCTATATACTTTTCATGGTAATTGCCATCGTCAAAAGTGCTGCTCATTACTAAGGTAAGGCCATCGGTATTTACAAATTTATTGCCTGTTTTGGCGGTAGTACAAAGCTCGCCGTGGTTGCAATTTATTTCAATGCTTACTGTTTCGCCCGAAATAAATTCGGTTTTTACCATATTTAAAGGCACACTGGCCGTGGCACTAGTGCCATTTGATTTTAAAGTAATATTAAGCACGCCAGCATCATTATCAAGTGCAAATTCAGGCATGCCGCCAATCCAAATATTTGAGTTGTTTAAGTAATCTAAGGCATCTTGTTTTGATTCAAACTCTTGTTTAAACCCAACAAGCATTAAAAGCGAAAACAGAAAAAGGGAAGTACGAAGCATAGTTAGTTTGATTAGCTAACAAAGGAAACGAGCTTTATGAACAAAGCCAAGGCAATTTATTAATTGTGGTGTGAATTTGTAGAAACACAATTTTGTTTGACGCAGCCATAATGCGATTTACAACACATTATTTATTATGATTCCCCGTTTTTGTACCACTAAAAAATTTAATTCAGATCCAAAACTTGCGTAAAGCTCTGTATTTGCATCATCCCTAGCCCTTTCGCAGGTGGAAGGGACCGTGTTCTTCCACCCGTGGGGGAAGTTAGAAGAGGGCAAACAAATGCGCGCAGATTTATTTGTTTGGTTATGGTATGATTGCGGAGAATCATTAATATTAATTTGACTTTTGATGACGGTAATTTATTTGGAGGTCATCTAATTGATGTTGAGACAAATTTTAATGGAGAAGTATTTCAGGTTTCCTTGGCGGGCTAATTATTCATCTAAACATATATTGACTTGGTTTTAATCAAGGCTTAATTTTAGAATCGGATTTCAAATCCAACCCAAGTGACAATGCAAATTTCAAATTTGGTGGATTAGGATTTCAGCTATGTGAGTTTACAGTTGTAATGGTGGCATGACAGCTGAGCGAAGCCGAAGCTAGAATACCACTATCCCCAAATCAGCAGCAATCTCTTTTCTGGTTTGCAAAAGCATATTGTATGTTTTTAGGGCAATAAGCATATCGTTGCTTTCAGTATTACTTTTAATTTCTTCTTTGGCCTGCTTTATTAAATCCTGTACCAATGATAGCTTATACCTTGCCAATACGCGTTTCATGGTAATTCTATAATTATCTTCTGCCTTAACCTGTAGTCCTATTTTTTTAATCCAGTTTTCGCTGGCCTCATACTTTTCTTCTAAAAAGTTGATGGCTAACTGTCTTATGTCTTCGTTTTCGTGGTGCAAAAAGTCTTTTAACTCGGCTACGCCCCAGTGGTGTAGGTGATTTTCGTATTCTTTTAATATTAATACCAGCAGTTTGTTTTCAGGGTGGGCGTCATGCGCTTCAATAAATTCAAGTATATGCTCAGCCACGGTTTCCATGTGCTCATCGTCGTACATCAAATAGCCAAATCGCAATATAAATTTCACCAATTGCTCTTCCTGATACGCCATTAGATCCACTTCTTTTTTGAGTGGTGCGGGCTGTTCTTGGCCTAGCTCTTCTGGTGGAATTTGTGATGGAAGCGGTGCTTCATTGCGTTGGTTTTCTTCTTTCCACTTTTTTTCTTTTTGCTTAAGTACATTGGTAAGTTGCTTGTTAAGCTCGGTTACCAATACGGTTTCGTCAATGCGCAGTTGCTTGGCGCATTGCTGCACATAAATGCTTCGTTTAAGCGTGTCAGG
Source organism: Bacteroidia bacterium (assembly GCA_049599535.1). Classification (GTDB taxonomy): domain Bacteria; phylum Bacteroidota; class Bacteroidia; order CAILMK01; family JACPUW01; genus JACPUW01. The sequence goes on from JBMYOR010000222.1 coordinate 2,060, forward strand.
AATTAATGCTATTGATTTTACTATCTGCACCACCGCATCGGCCTTTTTTATAGGATCATCGCCAACTTCGGGCAGTAGCAAGTCGGTTTTAAAAATGATAAAATCCTTGGCATTATCTTCTAAAAATGCCTTTATCTCGGCTGTGTTGTGCGCCTTGGCAAATGAATCGGGGTCTTCACCTTCGGGCAGTGCCAGGGCTTTTACATTTAAGCCTTCTTCAAGTGCTAAATCAATTGCCCGCATTGATGCTTTTATACCTGCGGCATCGCCATCAAACAAAAAGCAAATATTATTGGTGTAGCGTTTTACTAATCGCAAGTGGCCTTCAGTTAAACTGGTACCACTACTGGCTGCTACATTGGTTACCCCATTTTGGTGTAGCGATATTACATCGGTATAGCCTTCAACTATAAAACAGAGGTCTTGGCGTTTTACTTCTTTTTTACCTTGAAAAAGCCCATACAGTACTTCACTTTTATTGTAAACCTCACTATCGGGGCTATTAATGTATTTGGCTTCTTTTTTATCGGTTTTCATAATTCGCCCGCCAAAACCAATGGTTCGGCCCGATAGCGAATGAATAGGAAACATAATACGCTCCCTAAATCTATCTATTAGATTTCCGTTGTCTCGTTTTATAGATAAACCGGCTTCAACCAAGTACTCTTCTTTATAGCCGGCTTTAAGTGCCGCTTGGCTAAAAACATTCCAACCACCAGGGCTGTAGCCTATCATAAAATTTTCTATGCTCTCAGTACTTATACTACGTTCTTTTACATAAGGTAAGGCTATTAATTCACCTTGATCGCTGGTTTTTAGCTGCTCTTGATAAAATTTTTGGGCAAATTCTAGTACTATATAAATGCTCTCGCGCTTGCTGTAGGTTTCTTTTTGCTCGTCGGTAAGTTCTTGTTCAGGTATTTCAATACCGTATTTTTTAGCTAAGTATTTAAGAGCCTCAGGGTAATTATAGTGCTCGTGCTCCATTAAAAACTTAACCGAATCGCCGCCCTGCCCACAGCCAAAACATTTATAAATTCCCTTGTTTGGCGATACGGTAAACGATGGGGTTTTTTCGTGATGAAAAGGACATAGCCCCAAGTAATTGGTTCCCCTTTTTTTTAGATTAACAAATTCGCCTACTACCTCATCAATATGGGCGCGTTCAATTATATCGTTTACTATTTCCTTTGGAATCATAAATGCCGCGCAAAGATAGTTTGGGGATTAAGAAATTTTGGATGATGGATTTTGGGTGATGGGGTTGATCGTAATTTGGCCAAATCGATGGGCCTGTGCTTAAGACGTAAAAGGCTTAATTTTTTTCATTAGGTTTGAATTAAGCCATGGAAAACTATAACCCTAAACTTTACAACAATTACGGCAACGTGCACAATGCAAAGTTGTTTGCGCCTTTTAATGGCATGTTTATACAGAAACGTCACCACCTAAAGAAAGGAGAAAATCGCAATGGCTACCGTTACGGCTTTAACGGTAAAGAACAAGACCCTGAATGGAATGGCGGTGGTAATATGTATGATTATGGTTTCAGAATCTATGACCCGAGAATTGCAAAGTTCTTGAGTGTAGATCCGTTAGCACCGGAATATCCTTGGTTTTCACCTTATCATTTTGCGGGTTGCAGTCCTATTGCCCATATCGATTTAGACGGCCTTGAACCAGTTGCCCCAGATGGACCAGAGATGACAGCTGCAATCAATCTAGTTACCAAGTTTGAAACAAATGACAAGACTAAACAGTATTTTACATGTGTTGAAAAAACAGAATTCGTTGAACGACTTAAAAATAAGCTGAACAACCCTAATAGTCTCGATAGAGGTGGTGAATGGCTTTGTGGTGTTCAAGCTGTATCTCATATTCTGATTACCCATGATCCAGAACTTTATGTTAAAATGATGATCGATTTATATGAACACGGAAAAACAGTTGTAAATGGAAAAACAGTTAGCGCTAATGATTATATGAAACAAGTAAATCCACATCCTCAACCACATAGCAGTACTACGCAAAATAAGGACGCTATGAAAGATGATAGCAAGTTCAAGGGAAATACTGATATGGATATTGTGGATTATATTCTTCTTGGATCCTTGAGAAACACAGAGAATTCAATCGATTATGAACCTGGAAACAGCAATAAAATTACTACAGGAACAAATCCTTGGGAAATTTCAGAATTTATAATAGATTATTTTGGCCTTTATGTTGATCATTCTTGTATTTATTCACCGGAAGATGAAGATCTAGGTAAGATTCAAAAGGCCAGTGACGCAGGTAAACATCAGATTGTCCTCGTGGATCACAGTGTTTACTCTGATGTTCGAGACGATTGGTTTGACCAAAATTTTGGAATACATTATTTAGTTATAAAGGATGTATGTATTGATAAAACTGGTGGTACTGTTACATTCAAATATTGGAACGATGGCATGGACTGGAAAGATGGAGATTTAACTATAGAAGAGTTTGAAAAGGGCGTTAAAGCAAATTGGGTAATTAGTACACCAACAAAAGATTAATTATGAAAAACTTAGTAGGATTAGCATTAATGCTTTTTTTCATTTCGTGCAGCCAGGACAGTCATTATCGAATAGTTGGTATAAAACCATACATAATGTTTACTACCCGAGATGATTCTTGCGGACTATATGATTTAGGATTGGAAAAGAATAAATTTAACGAAGAACCAAAATACTTATTAATACATTTTGAATTTATTACAGAAACGTGCGACACCTGTAATGATTATGACGAACTACATCCAGGTGAAATGGGATCAATTGTAAAACTTGTAGACTTTGAAATTAGTGCTTTGAAGGCGGGCCGTACAAAACCGATTATTTCTGGATGGGGAAAGGATTGTAAACCACGTATTCGAAAACTCAACTCCACGAAATACTTTGGGCCTCCACATTCTCGCTATAAAAATCGAGAAGCCTTTATAAAGGCTTTCAATAAAAATAATGATTGGGAGTTAATGCGAGCTAACCAGGGAATTATATTCAAGTTGGACTCCTTCAAAATTGATGAAGGTATAATGGTAACTTTACAATTTGATGACGGTACGAGCATTGTAGATACTTTAGTTTTATAAATTCCCCTGATGGCGCGAGCAACTAAACCGCTGGCGCGATGCCTTTGGCTCGTGCCA
>JBMYOR010000223.1:0-5214 GCA_049599535.1 Bacteroidia bacterium
CTGTATAGTGGTATAGGGACAACACCAGATGCAGAACCAATAAAGAGTCCCAAGTAGGAATGACGCTAGATATAGTACAAAAAGAAATTCCCTATTTTATATCCCTATAACAAACCAAATGTTCTTAACTTTTAAACATTATTTGATGAAACAAAAAAAACAAAGAAGACCAATGTATTAGAGCAAAGAAACAAACATTTTACCACCATTGGATAAAAAATCGCCCGTAGTGCGCTGTGCTAAGGTTAGTGTGTAAGATGCATCTTGACCAAACCATATTAAAACATCAAACAGTGCAAATATTTTTGATTGTGTTACATTATCGGCAGCCAACTGTGTGTAGGCATCGCCAATTACTTCATTTACCCTTATGGTATCGAAACTATTAATTCCGGCAGCTATTAAGTTTTCGGTATAAAAATCCTCGCGTTTTTCTATTTGACTGCTATACGCATTTACCAATAATGCATCAGATACTTTACGTTTTAAGTAAATTGAATCTGTACGTGCAAATCCACTTTTAGCTCCAACCTTATCTGTGGCTCTTAAGTAAAATACATTTCGTTTGTTAAGCTCAATTCCAGTTATTTTATCATCAATTTTTTGCAACGTACTACCTAATAGCAGTGTAGCCGTTGTAACCGAAGCTTCGGCATCGTCAGCTTCGAGAATTAGTGAGCTAAAATCTTTTGATATTTTTACGCCTTGGCTTGTTGTATCATTTGCAAAAAATTCAATGTAATCAAGGTTCTCGAACCCATCAGGGTCGTCAACCAACCATTTAAATTGTAAAATAGGAAATGTTTTTTGCGGCCACCTACCTGGGCTGATACTTGTACCTGCTGGTATATCAAAACTAATTTGTGGCGCCGAATTTTTTACAGGATACACCACCACCATTGGTGTTGGATCTTTAAGGTTGTTGTTATCAACAGATCTCACCCAAAATGCAAAATCAAAAGTATCGGCACCTTCGGGCAGTGCTACTAAAAATGAACTATCTTGTTTTTCGGTATAGTTCCAATTTATGCCTTTATCTTCTGAGTATTCAAAACCTTTTACAAAACCATCGGGATCATCGCCCCACCACCTAATTGTAATCTGAGAAACAAAGCGTTGATCACCTTTTCTATTGATTTGATCAACCACCGAATAGGTTTCTGGCGCAAGATTTTCTAGTTTGTCGCCTTCAATGCCATCGCCGCACGACGACACTAAAAAAATAGCCATCACGGCTATTGCTAAATAAACTTGATTTGAGATAGTTCGCATCGCGAGGCAAACTTACAGCAAGCAATTTTCAAATTAGATTTCTATGTTAATTTCTAACAATGCAATTCACCAAAACACAAGTACAAGTTTTAACCAATTAAGTTTATTAAAGTTGATATTTTCAATTTCTCAACATTTTTTTATTGATTTTCACAACCAAAACATCATTATCTAGTTTGAATATTTTAAAATTTGTCTTTATGATAGTAGGAATTGAAGATGCGGCCTTTTATGTACCTAATACATATTTATCAATTAAAGATTTTGCCGAAGCAAGAAACATTGATTTTTTAAAACTAAATAAGGGACTAGGTTTAAACAAAATGGCTTTGCCAGATTTAAATGAAGACGCAGCTACAATGGCTGCAAATGCTCTGGTAACCCTTTTTAAACAAAGCAATATAGATCCTAACGAAATAGGTAGAGTTTATTTAGGCACCGAATCGGCACTTGATGCTGCTAAACCAACAGCAACTTATGCGCTGAAATGCTTGAGATGTATTTAGCTGACACCTACGGGCCTAATTGCTGCAGCCATATTGATGCAGTTGACATGACATTTGCTTGTATTGGTGCTGTTGACGCTCTACAAAACACCGCCGATTGGGTAACTGCGGGCAAAAATCGAAAGGGAATTGTAATTGCCAGTGATTTTGCAAAATATAAGTTAAAATCATCGGGTGAATATACCCAAGGCGCAGGCGCCGTTGCTTTACTGGTATCAAACAATCCTGCCTTAATTGAATTTGACGATGAATGGGCGGTTTCAACCCAATCGGTTCACGACTTTTTTAAACCTAGAAGAAAACACGAATTCAACGCACTTGAAAACGGAAGTACCTTAGCCAAATCATTAGATAATTCAAATACCTACTTCGAAGAGTTTAAAGAAACCCCTGTTTTTGATGGTCAGTACAGCAATGAGTGCTACCAAAACAGAATGATTGAAGCCTACAATCGTTACAAAAAAGCCACTACAATTGACCTTAATCAATGGCAGCACTTGGTGTTTCATTTACCCTATGCTTTTCATGGCCGAAGAATAATCGCGCCAATTTTTATTGATGAAGTTGTAAAAAATGGCCTAATAGAGCAAATTGCATATCAACTCGGAATTAAAAAAGAAGATAAAGGTTTTGCAAGAGCTGTTTCAAAATCTGATGAATACAAGGCTTTTGTTAAACAAAAAATTGCTAAAAGTGATCAAGCTTCAAGCGAGGTGGGCAATATGTATACAGCCTCAATTTTTATGGCATTTTTAAGCCTTTTATCTAATTTAAACGAGGATAACTCAGGCGAAAAAATTGGTTTTATCGCATACGGAAGTGGTTCAAAAGCCAAAGTATTTTCAGGTAACTTAAACGCCGGATTTACCGCCAAAACCCAAAAATGGGAGTTATTTGAAACCTTATCGCAACGAGACTCTATTACATTTAATCAATATGAGTTGTTACATAGTGGATCGCTAACCAAGCCTTTAAAAACCACCAATAGCTACTTTGCTTTAAAAGAGATTAAACAATATCCGCTTGCTGGCGAAAGAGTTTACCAACTACTTAAGGCTTAAGCAACAAACCATATAGCACACTAAAATGCATATACTTTTCTATTGAGCTTTTAAATATTTTTGAATTTAAAAGCTCAATTGCTTTGTAATAGAATCTTGCCTAAAACATAAATAAATATGCATTAGGCTTTATAAATAGGGTAATTACATTGTGGGGGCTTCTTGATTTTTAAGGGGTTATATGAATTACCCTAAACATCACAACAACTGAATTAATATTTGATGATAAAGGAGTTAAACTCTGTTCATACTTGAGAAAAGGGTTGAGAAGGGGCAAAACCACACAATTCGTAAAACCAATTACCCCCTAATTATTACAAAGCCCCAAATTCTGTTTAAACCCCATTCCAATTCGTTTTTTTTGGTATTGAAAAAAATATTGTTGCCAAGTAAAGGGCTTTATCAATACATTTCTTAATTACTTTACCGCATGAAAACTTTCGAAGATTTCAAAATCAAAAAGCAATTAGTTAATGCAATTGCCGATTTAGGCTTTCAAAAACCTACTCCAATTCAAGAATCGAGTTATTCTACCATTTTAAGTGGCGGAGACTTTGTAGGAATAGCACAAACCGGAACCGGTAAAACCATAGCATACTTGCTACCAATTTTGCAAGACCTCAAGTATTCTGAACAGGCAAATCCGCGTGTTTTAATTATGGCTCCTACTAGAGAATTGGTAATTCAAATTGTAGCTCAAATTAAAAAATTAACCACCTATGTTAGCGTTAGAACTGTGGGCGTTTACGGCGGCAGTAATAATATTCGAAAACAAAGAATTGAAGTTTCTGAGGGGCTCGATATAATTGTAGGTACCCCAAGAAGACTCTACGATTTAGTTTTAAGCAATGTTTTGGTTCTTAAATCAATTAAAAAACTGGTAATTGACGAAGTGGATATTATGCTTGATTTTGGCTACAAAACGCAGCTCAAAAATATTTTTGAGCATTTGCCTGCAAAACGCCAAAACATTCTTTTTTCTGCCACCATGACCACTTATGTTGATCAATTAACGCACGAATTTTTAGTAAATCCAACGCATAAAACCATTGCAGTAAGCGGCACACCTTTAGAGAGTATTAGCCAAAGTAGCTTTGATGTGCCCAACTTTTATAGTAAGGTTAATTTATTAAACCACATACTTAGCTCAACCAATGAGCACAACAAGGTGCTCATTTTTGTAGCTACCAAAATAAGTGCCGATCGCCTAGCTGAAAACTTAGATTTTGCTGATGTTTCGGTTATACACTCAAGTAAAGAGCAAAACCACCGTGTAAACTCAATTGAAAAATTTGAAGAAGGTGCCAGCAGAATACTTATAGCAACTGATGTTATTGCCCGTGGTATTGATATTGATAGAATTAGCACCGTTATAAGTTTCGATACACCTTTTTACCCCGAAAATTATATTCACCGCATTGGAAGAACCGGTAGAGCAGATCAAAAAGGTAGATCTATTCTTCTTTTTAATAACAAAGAGCTGGATCAAAAAACAGCCATTGAAAACCTCATGAACTATAAAATACCACAAAGTCAATGGCCTAATGAAGTAGCAAAATCAACACAGCTTACACCTGAAGAGAAAGATAAACCTTATGATCCTGACGAAAATTACAAATCAATTCCGCCGAGTGATGTAGGTGCCTCTCACCATGAGAAATCAGCGAAAAACAGCAAAGAAAAAGTAGAACGAAAAAGTTACTCTACCAAGTTAAAAGAGCGCTACAAAAAGCCAATTAGGCGGGGCGATAAAATCCAAAACTTGAAAAAGAAAAACAAAAAGCGCTAAGCTGCCTGTATCGTCAGAAATATTCATTTAAAATGCTTAATTAAAACATTTAGCCTTTTTTAAACGGTTAAAATAAAAGTATCAAGCACTAATTTAACTGGTGGTTTGCTTCTATTTTAAACCTACAAATAGCTTCAATTATTTAAATACTTATCTTTTAAGAACCCAAAGCCTGTTTATCCCATTCTTGGCGCATTTGGCGTACATTGTTATCCAACCAGTTATAAGCATCTAATCGTAATTTTTCGCCATCAGAGCCTTTAATAGTTGGGCCGTATCTAACCTTTACTCTTACTTTTTTACCACCAAAGTGTTTAATAAAATGCGGAATAAAAAGATCATCGCCAACCCAAGCAATATCTGGATTTTCATATTCAATCGCAAACGGATGAATTGGAAAACCAGCTTCGGCACAGGCGTAAAACATGCCTGGCTTAAGTTCTAAAATTCCAGGGCCCGCATCGGTAGTACCTTCAGGAAAAACCAGCACACTCCCCCCCTGTTCTAGTCTGTTACGCATTTGATCTCTAGTATCTTGCCTGCTCTCTTTGCTATTTCTATCAACCCATATTGTACTTATTGATTT
>JBMYOR010000224.1:0-5211 GCA_049599535.1 Bacteroidia bacterium
CCCGGCTGTTGATATTTTATCGGCATCAATTACCTATGAAGATTCGGCAACGGTAGTATTCAAAAAATCATCGAGCAGCGATGTAAAAGACTACTTGATAATTGCGCTTGAGTACAAAAACGGAATACTAGAAAATACAGACATTAACAACTATACACTTACCGGTAATGACACCTTTAGCGTAACAGTAGAGACGCCTAAAACCGATTCAAGCAGTTATTGTTTTGGTGTAATTGCGGTTGATAGTTGTGGTCAGAATTTTTCAAAAAACGACGAAATTCATTGCCCAAGTTTTTTAACCGGCTTTGAAAGAAATCTTTCAAACAGATTAACTTGGACCAATTACTCAGGCTTTAATGTAGATAGTTTTATTGTTGAAATTAATGATAACGGTGTTTGGAAAACTGAATCTGCTTTTAATCGAATTCAGCGTTCGGTCAATTACAACAATTTAGGCTGTAATGTGCCAATTGAATATCGATTAAAAATTAAGGAACAGGGATCTGGTGCTACCGTGTATTCAAATGATGTAATTCTAACTCCATTTGATAGCATAAAACCTCAAAATCCAATTGTTAATTACACTACCATTGTAAACGATACTTTGGTTGAAATAAATTGGGACAAAAGCGTATCGAATGATGTATACAAGTATCGAATTGACTTTAGCACAAACCAAGTGGCATTTTTTAGATTAGATTCTTTTGTAAATAATGCCTCAAATAACTTTACTTTTAAGCATACTTGGCCCACTAAATTTGATACCTTAAGTTACCGCATTTTTGCTATTGATTCATGTTCAGAGTCAAACATATCAGTAAACAACAAGTTGCAAACCGCAGTGCAGCTTAGTGGAGAAGGTGCCAATCAAGAAAACAATTTAAGATGGAATGGTTATAAAGGTTTTGATGTAAAAGCTTATGAAGTTGAAACGTATAATAAAACCAATAATCAATGGGATAAACTTACAACGTTAAATGCCAATTCACGAAGCTATATTCATGAAAACCTATACTGCTTTGACACTATTACCTACCGAATAAAAGCATTAGATAACAACTCTAATTTTATATCATATTCAGACACCATAAAGCTAAAACCATTTGATACCATTAGCCCAATACCACCGGTAATTAAACATATTAGTGCAGTTGGTATTGATAGCATTGAAATAGCCTGGAATCGCAGCACAAGTTCTGATGCCAATAAATATGTACTTTTTAGAAAATCGGCTACCACAAGTTATTTACCCCTAGATACACTGCTTAATGAGTTTACTTATTTAGATGAAGTAAGCACCGATTCTACTTGGATTTATGCTTTAATAGCCATTGATTCATGCACCGAAAATTCAAGTTATTATAAATCTAACCCTGCATCAAATATTGTATTAACCAACTCACAATTTGGTTGCGAAAGCAAAATTCAACTCAATTGGAATGCCTATTACGGCTTTGATGCTGGTTTACAGAAATATGAATTAAACCGATCTATTGATGGTAAGCCATTTGTAAAAATTGCTGACTTAACCAACACTACCTTACAATATGTAGATAATGTGAGTCAGCATCATAAATACATTTACACAATTAAAGCCATTGAAAACGGTGGATTAAATGAAGCTTTTAGCCAACCGCATAATGCTGACATTTATACTACAGCGGTGCCAAGGTTGTTAACGGCATCAATTGTTGAATCAAAAACAGTAAACGGTGAAATTGAAATCATTTGGGAAAAGCAAGAAGGACAACGTCAAGTAGAATATTCAAGGCTCTACTACAAACAAAACGCAAGTGCCAATTTTACACTTCTAAAAGATAAAATTCCATTATCTGATAGTGCTTTTACGCATACAGGTTTAAATACAAAAATCCAAACACACCAATATTTTATTGTCAACGTAGATTCATGTAGTGCCATTTCTGACACACTTTCGATTCACAAAACAATAGATATGGATTTTGGCTACGGCCAATTGGTGCATAACCTAAGCTGGACCCCGTATGAAGGCTTTAATGTAGAACGTTACATTTTACAGCAGTTTATTGGTGGCGCCTTTACCGATATTGATACAGTTGATGGAAACAGCGATAAATTTAATAGGTTTCCGGCACCATGTAATACACCAATTATTTATAGAATAGCCGCTGAAGATATTGATGGCTACCAAGCGTATTCTGACACTACAATAGGTACCGCAATTGATTTAACAAGCCCCGATGCGCCTGTGATTAGAAACCTTACAGTACTAAACGATACAAGTGTTGCAATAGATTTTAGAGGTGTAGACTCATTAGACACCTATGGATATGCTATCCAAAAATCAAAAAACGGTGGCCCATTTTTAACCGAAACGATTTTACTTTTTAGTGGTCAAAAGCAACTTAGCAACTATTTAGATACTTTAAAACTTGATGGAAACACATTTGCCTTTAAAGTAACTGCCTTAGACTCATGTTTAAATGCTACATCATCAAATGTTTGGAAACCTATTGCCTTAAACGGTAAACCCGGTAATTTCGAAAATCATTTAAGCTGGCATCAATTTGTTGGCTACCCTGTAGACAGTTATATTGTTGAATATCAGGTAGGAAACTTTTGGGCAATTGCTGGTAGTACTCAAGCAGGTGATACTACCTTTACCCATACCCAAGTAAACTGTAATAGAGCGCTAACTTATAGAATTAGAGCTGATCAAAATGGTGGGGCCTTTGCCACTATTTCAAATTCAATTAACCTAACACCTTTTGATACCATTGCTCCTTCAAAGCCTCTTTTTTATTCGGCATCGGCGATAAATGATTCTATCTTAAACCTTAACTGGCAATACGATTCTAATAGTGATATTAAGTATTATACTGTAGAAAAATTTGAAAACGGAAATTGGACTTTTAAAGATAGCGTTATACAATCAGCCAATTATTTTGATACTGTACTAAACGCCACAGACAGTATTTACACCTATAGAATCAACGCAATTGATAGTTGTAACAATACCCATATTTCGCCTTATAGCGATACCATTACAAACTTTATTTTTACTTACAAACTGGATACTTGCGATCCTACTTCATATTTAAAATGGACAAAACCCGAAGGCTTACTTGACTCAATAGACAGATACTACATAAGCAGGAGCGTTGATGGCAAACCATTTAGAATAATTGATACGGTAAATGCCCCCACACTATCATTTGCAGATACCAATGTTACCCGCGGGGCAAGCTATTCATATAGAATTGTAGCGGCATACAGTAAAATTTCTCAAAACTCACAAACCGACACTCAAGTGTTTGTTCAAAATGTAAGGCCGTTTTCAATTGCACCAAAATTGGCGTATACAACGGTTACTAAAACTGGCGATGTAGGCGGAGAAATTAAGTTAGTTTGGAATAAAATAACAAAAGCACAAGACTCATTTATAATTGGCTACAGGGTTTTTGGTGCAGATACTATAAAGGCTAATTATAACCTTATTGCAGAACTCAACTCGAGAAACGATACAAGCCTAATCCACTCAACTGCCAATTTAACCAAATACAACTACTATAGAGTTGCAGCCATTAATACTTGTAAAGCCAATGGAGATAGTAGTCTGCTCACTGCACCGGTACAATTAGATGTTGAAAATTTAAACCTTTCTTCCAACCTTTCGTGGAGCGAGTATTTTGGATTTAACGCTGTAGAATACAGAATATATAGTAGCGTTGGCGGGGCTCCATTTAGCCAAATTGGCACAGTACCTTCTAATGTATTTACCTTTAAAGATTCAACCGTTGGGTGTGGCGAATCAATTAACTTTAAAGTAGCGGCGGTATCAAAATTTGGATATTTGGCCGAATCTGACGAAGAAAATGTAATAGGTTTTGATACTACCTTGCCTGCCCCTACCACTTTAGAATATGTAACCGTTAACGGAACTGACCTTGAGTTAAACTGGAATAAATCAAAATCAAATGATGCCAAATTTTACACCATTACCAAAAAAAGGTTTAACGATAATATTTGGGACACGCTAGTAGACAATGTTGCGGGCTTAAGCTATTCAACAAATTCAATTGCAATACCGGTAAATAATCCATGGCAGTTTAGAGTTTATGTTACCGATTCATGCGGAAACAGTCAGCCAACACCATCGCCTGAGCACCACATGGTTGCTATTGAAGCCTTAAAACAAGGGCCAAATACACAAGTACAATGGATGAACTATAAAGGGTGGCCTGTTGATGAATTTAAAGTATACCGAGATGGAAGTTTATTAGCCACCATGCCTGTAAACAAGCCAAGATTTGATAGTTTATTTTCATACATTGATACTACAATTGGCTGTGACTCTACTATATATGATTATACTGTAGAAGCGGTAAGCAACACGCTTGGATACACATCAAAATCTAATAATGATACCACTTGGGGTATTGATAGAAGCACTCCTGCACTTGTTAGCTTAATAAGTGCATCAGTTTTACCTGATAACTCAGGGGTTCGATTAAACTGGACTAAAAGTGGAATTAACGATGTTAAATACTATCAGGTTTTAAGAAAAACCAAAAACGATGATGAATACAGCATAGTAAAGCGCGTAAACAAGAAAAACGACTTTACAATAGATACTGTAGACATGAGCAATTTTACAAACTACTGCTACAAAATTGCTGTTGAAGATGATTGTAGCAACCAAGGTGTTTTTAGTAATGAAGGATGCCCTATGGTACTAAAAGGCGGCAACCTTGTAAGAGCCAACTCAATTAAATGGAATGCTTATACTACATGGGCCGATAGTATTGACTACTACGAAATTTACCGAGGCTACGACAGTGTAAACCTTTATTACTTAAAACAACTAGATACTAGAATTAGAACCTATGTTGATACCAACTTAAACGATTCATTTTTTAAATATTGCTACAGGATTAAAGCTGTTGAAAAGCAAGGAGTTAACAATTCAATATCATGGTCAAACATGTTTTGTACCACACAAGAACCTACTTTTTATATATCAACTGCATTTACGCCAGAACTAAGTGAAGGTACCAACGATTTCTTTGGCCCAAAAGGATCATTTATTCCTGATGTTTATACCATGAAAATATTTAACCGTTGGGGGCAAAAAGTTTATAATGGTACAGGGCAGAAAGCATATCATGAATGGAATGGGATTTATGACAATGGTAAAGAAGGCCAACAAGAAGTTTACAATTACTTTAGTAC
>JBMYOR010000225.1:0-5208 GCA_049599535.1 Bacteroidia bacterium
CACATTGTCTACTATATCTTCTATATCTTGTAGAAAAGGACTGTTTGAATTACGAACAGCCGCAACAATTTTTAAATTCTTATTTTTAAGAAAATTACAAAAAGTTAACCCAGCTTGAGACGTAGCCCCAGCAATAACAACTGTTTTCAAATTTAATCAACCCAATCATTCAATTGCTTACTTAAATCTTCACGAATATTGCTGCGCCAAAAAAATGAAACAAACCACACCTATATATTTATTGCTAGGCACAAACCTTGGTAATAGAAATCAAAATCTAAAAAACGCAATTGATGCATTAAATTCTTTATTCAATCAAATTGGTATTGAATCAAAAATTTACGAAACAGCTGCTTGGGGAAAAACCGATCAACCAGGATTTTTAAACCAAGCGGTTAGGTACGATACCATTTTTGAAGCCGAGCAAGTTTTGAAAGCCATTAATGCTATTGAACAAAATTTAGGCAGAGAACGATTTGAAAAATGGGGTCCGAGAATGATTGATATTGATATTATTTTTTTCGGCAACCAAATAATTGATACCAATGATTTAAAAATACCGCATAAGCAGGTACAATATCGAAAGTTTGCTTTGCTACCATTGGCTAATATTAATAAAGAACTGATTCATCCTGTATTAAAAAAATCAATTAAAACGCTTATTGCTGAGTGCACCGATACTTTAAATGTAAAAGAACAAGTTTTGGCAATTGACCCAAGCAGCGTTAAATACAATTATGTGGTGATTGAAGGAGTTATTGGAGCCGGAAAAACTACGTTATCAAAAAAATTAGCAAATGATTTAAATGGCAAGTTAATTTTAGAAGAGTTTGCCACAAACAGCTTTCTCGAAAGGTTTTACAAGGATCCTGACCGATATGCTTTTCCTGTTGAGGTAGGTTTTTTGGCAGAGCGGTTTAGGCAGCTCGAAGCTGAATTTGGAGCCGACTTATTTAGCCATTTTACGGTAAGCGATTATCACTTTGCCAAATCAAACATATTTGCACGCATTAATCTCTCAAATGAGCACTATCATATTTTCAGAAGCTTATATGATATTTTTATAGATAGAATACCACGAAACGATATCACTATTTTTTTACAAAATAGTGTTGAAGGATTATTGAGTAATATAAAAAAGCGCAGTAGAAACATGGAATCGACAATTCCTCCAGATTATTTGAAAAAACTGCAAACAGGTTACTCAGAGTTTTTACTCGGTCAAAAAACGCATCCGGTTGTTGTAGTAGACCTACAGGGTCACGATTTTGTTAAAGATGAAGGCGTTTACAAACAATTAATGCAAATATTGGCTCAAAAGCATCCAAACGGATTAAGTGAATTGAAGTTTTAGCCCAACATTATTTAGTAGTAAACTTGCATAAATTTTTCGCATTTACATGAGATTTTTTTCGGTTATCTTTTTTGTGTTTTTAGTGGTAGCAAGCAGCGCCCAAAACACAGCAACTATTAAAGGAGTTGTAAGAGACAAAAACACAAAAGAAGGCCTTATTGGGGCTAATGTGATGTTAAAAGGTACCAATATGGGTACTGCCACTTTAGTTGACGGAAGCTACACCATACTTAACATAAAACCTGGCAATTACAATCTTGAGATTACATTTATGGGGTATGAAAAATTGCTCAAAACTGGCATTAAAGTGCAGCCAGGCAAAACCCTTACGCTTGATTTTGATTTGGGCGAAACCGTAAATGTATTTGATGAAGAAATTGTGATTATTGGTGAAAAACCCCTTGTTGACGTTGAAAACTCAAGTACTGAGGTAAAAGTAGGGGCCGAAAAAATTGATGCGGGTCCGTCACGGAACATTCAAACCATTTTAAATACCCAGGCAGGGGTGGTGAACTCGCCAAGTGGTGTGCATATTAGAGGCGGAAGAACTTATGAAACAGGTTTTTACATTGATGGTGTATCGGCACAAGACCCACTTACCGGAACTGGTTTTGGTGTAGATTTAGGATCAAATGCAATTGATGAAGTTAGTGTAACCACTGGCGGTGCAGGCGCCGAATTCGGTAATTCTACTTCAGGGGTGGTAAATACTAGAACCAAATCAGGTGGAGATAATTTTAAAGGATCAGCATCATATACCAGAGACAACTTTGGTTTTAATAGCGATTGGAATAGCGTTTTTGAACATCAAATAGGTGAGTTTAACATTGGTGGACCAATGCTTAAAAAACTCACAAAAAATAAATTGAAGTTTTATACGTCTGCTCGGTTTGAATTGAACGATTTGTTTATTCAAAACCCGGCCGATCAATTAAATAGCTCATGGTTTAATAGCACCATGTGGATGCCCAGACAAGATAATAGGTGGAGTGGATTAGTTAAAATGGATTACAAACTAAAGCCCACACAAAGCATTACTGTATCGTATTTGCGAAGCATAAATGTTAATCAAGATTATAATTCGCTTAGAATAACCAACAACGACCCTCCATTTACCCCTGGTTATCAGTGGCAGTTTCATTTACAGCCAGATAATGCCACTACCTATACGCATGATAAAAACCTACTAATGGCCAAGTGGAATCATAGTACAAGCCCAAAATTTGCGTATTCAGTTACGGCATCAAGGCTTTTTGCTACGCTAAGGGCCGATGCTAACGGACGCGATTGGAGACCTGATAATGTTGATACAGAATTTGAGCCTAGAAGTATAGTTGACTTTCCGGTTACATATTTTAATCCAGATTCTGATACAGGTTTTGTAAATCCCGGCCCTGGTTTGTACAACAACAATGGTGTTTCTACCGCTTGGCATCATCATTATTTTGAAGAGTATGCCGTTAAATACGTTGGTAATTTATATAGTGATAACACTAAAAGTCGTTTTCAGTTTGGTTATGAGCACAAACGCCAAAACTTACTTTGGATTGATGTAACAAGGCCATGGATTGGAGCACCAATTACATTAGCCGATGGCACACAATCACAATCATTTAGATTAGGCGAAACAAGCGAAATTTGGGAAGCAAGCCCCGATAATGGTGCTTTCTTTTTTCAAGAAAAATACACGTATTTAGGATTAATTGCCAAAGTAGGTGGTAGAATGGAATATTGGTTTCCGGGCAAATTTGTCGACAATTCAATTGACAACCCCGAGTCTCCTATTAGAGATGAGATAAGAGCTCAGTATTATGATCAATCTTTAGGATTTTTAGGCCGAAGAATGAAATTGAGATTTTTACCAAAAATTTCGGCTTCGTTTCCGATTAGAGAAAATCAAGTAATGCACTTTAATTACAATCATAGTATGCGTTTGCCGCATCCAACGCAAATTTATACTGGCTTAAATCCATTTTATACCGATAGATCTACACTGAGCCGCTTGGGTAATCCTAATTTAAATCCAGAGGTAAACATATCTTACGAGGTGGGATTAAAATCTCAAATCACTAACGATGATGCTTTTAATATTACCGCCTATTGGCAAGATAGGTATGATTTTATAACTTATGCATCTATTGAAGTACCAGATATTACAGGCAGAAACGTGAGCAGAAGTATGCCTATAAATTCTGATTATGTGCGTACACGCGGCATAGAACTTTCTTATATCAAACGAATTAATCGCTGGTTTAATGGTCAGGTTTCGGCATCATTTGCCAGGGTTACTGGGCAAAGCTCTTCATCTTCAGAAACCTTAAATGATATTTTAAATATTGGTAATAGAGAAGATACCAAAGAGTACCCAATGCCTTGGGATACACCAGTTGATTTAAAATGGAATGCATTATTTACATGTGATAACCAAAAAGGATTATTTGGTAGGTTTCATAAAATTAATAAACTAAAGTTTTACATAGAAGGGGTATACCGTTCAGGCAGAAGATACACTCCGTATGAGTACATAGGTGTTGAAGCAAGTTCAGGTAGACCTATTTACGAAATATCGAACGATCCCAATGAGCGAAACACCTTGGTTGGTAAAAATTGGTTTTGGATGGATATGAGTTTTCAGAAATGGTGGGAAATAAAAGGCCGCTACAGAATTACTTGGAAACTCGAAGTGACCAATGCGCTTAATAACCGAAATGCAGCCATAATAAATCCGATTACAGGAGAAGGATATGCTTTGGGAGATGATGTACCTAGTAATTATCAAGATCCTAGATTTATTGACCCTAGAGATTACAGATCATACAATTCGCCGCCCGATAACCCGGCTCGTTGGTTGCCCCAGCGACATTATCTAACGGGATTTAGTTTTAAATTTTAATCCAGACATGAATCGTACAATAATTCCTATTCTTTTTTTAACCTTGGTTTTGATTCAATCTTGTAAAAACCCTGTTAAAAACAAAGTTGAAGTAATTGTTGAAAATGGGACTAAGGTTGAAGGTACGAAGCCAAAAACAGAAAGTAACGAGACAAATAATTTAACCATAAAAAAAGAAGCTTCTGAGCCCATTAAGGATTACAAAATAGAAGCGGAATCTATAAATTTAAAATATACGCAAAATGCAGATTCATCTACTGATCCAATTGGCTATTGGGTAGGCTTTTTTGAAAGAGCGGGAAAAAAAAGTGATTATGGAAAAGCCGTATATGTTGATGAAGGTTATATGTGGAATAGAGAAAACAAGATCAATATTTCAGTTGATTCTATCATTGACACCTTGGCTTATGGCCATAGTGTGGTGGCTGGTAACCACAGGCCATTTAAAGGCATGGTTAAAAAGACCGATATTGGTTTAGAGTTTAAGGTAAGAGAACCTGGTGATGACAAATATGATGGTGAGTTCATTTTCATAATTGCTAATGGGCATTGCGAAGGCTCGTGGAATGCGTTTGGCGATATTGATATTACTTCAAGAGTTTATTCGCTTGAAAAGAAAAAGTATAAATACAATCCTGATATACAAATTGAAAAGCCTGCAATGAATACCATGGCAAGAAGGTTTGTTGATTGGAATAGTTATAACGAATGGGAAGTTTCTTACGCCGAAGAGTTTGAAGATGCTTTTGAAGAAGAGTTTGATGAAACCTGGATTGAGCGTGAATTTGCATCGGCCACCAATGACATTTATAAGGTTAATGCGTCAAATACACTTTTAGAAAAAGAACAAGTAGAGAATGAACAAGTAGAAAATGAACAATTAGTACCTCAACAACCGCGTAAAAGATGTATTATTTGTTAATAGTTATAATGTATTTGTAATATATTTTATCTTATATAC
>JBMYOR010000226.1:0-5184 GCA_049599535.1 Bacteroidia bacterium
TTCATATTCATTAAACAAATAACCAGGATGGCCAAGTAATGCTATGGTTTGATTATTGGGACCTAATACCGTAACATTTGGGGAATTTGGATTAACGGCATTGGCATAGTTCCAATTAAAAGATGCGTATTGATAATTGGTTTGTGCCGTAAACTTGTCACCATAATATTCGTTTTGTGAAGCCACTGTAAATGAGTTTCTTAATTGCGTATTTGCTGCCGATGGAAAAGCAACTCCGCCTTCCAATCCTCCGCCTTGCCTATCAATAGAAACTTGGCCCAGGTTAAACCTTATCGAAGAATGAAATTTTTGACTCCAAAACTCATCAACCTTGGCCGATAAATAACCAAAGCTATTTGTACCTCTTACAGTCTCGTTTATTCCTAATTCTGGAACATTTAGTAGGTTGTCTTTTATATCGTAGGTCTGCTCATAGTTTATGTAGTAAAAAGTTTTATTGGGTATTATGGCTCCCCCTACACTAAAACCTAACTGCTGTCTCTGAAAACCATCTTTTACTTGATTGCCCGATAAATCCCTTTGGGCATATGGAGATGAAGCGTCAATAACAGGTCCTGGTCTCGATAAGTAAAATAACTCTCCACTGGTTTTGTTGCTTCCTGATTTTGAGGTTATATTAATGATTCCATTGGCAGTATTACCATATTCTGCCGAAAAATTATTGGTGAGCACTTGTATATTCTCAGTAAAACCCACTGGAATATTAAATCGCATTCCCCCCAAAAAATTTTCATTATTATCCATGCCATCAATTAAATAATTGGTAAATAATGAGTTGGCTCCGTTTATAGCCACATTTGGAGCTTCAGGGTAAAATCCGGTAGCTTGGCTTACATTAGGTAATCTATAAAGTGATCTAGTAATATCTCTACCTTCAATTGGTAATTGTTTAATTTCTTCAATATTTAGCTCGCTGCTTACTTCGGCATTTGAAGCGTTTAATTTAGTAACCGAATATTTTTCACTTTCGAGCACAATTGCAGGTAACTCAATCATTTTATTGGCCGAAAAAATCTGCGCACTTGCCGATTCGTTTGATCTTACATTTACTACAGCTGTATCATATGCAATTAATAAATCAGATTCGCCAACATAAACTAAAAATGAACCCACCGTTTTACTATTGAAATAAGCAATTCCATAATCATTTGTAACTACTTGTTGCTCATAGCCAAAATCTATATTCTTTAGCACCACATTTACGCCAATAGATGCTTTTTTATTTACTACATCTCTTACCAAAACAGATACATTTTGTTGCGTAAAACCTGTTTTTGAAATCAAGATCAATAAAATAAAAGGTAAAAATTTATTCATTAGTACAACTTTTATGTTGGGAAAAGGCAAGAACCGATTTTTTTTAAAAATCATTCATTTAGTCTAAAATCAACTGCGCCAAATAGCCGCTAGTTTTTACAGGGAAAATTAAATTGTATTTAAACCCGGCTTGTATGGCTTGCTCTTTGAAAGTTTTATGGTCTAAATAAACCCAATTAAACCAATTGCTAAATTCTTTTTCAAATTCAAACTTAAACTCTACTTCACCTAAGTAGTCTTTGTTTAAATTCAGAAATTCATCAGCATCAAAAGATTCATATAAATGGTAAATATCTGATGAGTCGGCCAAAATTTGACCTCCTGGTTTAAGCAAAGTTTTTAAGTGTTTTAATAAGCTTGATACATTTTTTAATTTGCCGGCAAGTCCAATGCCATTCATCATCATTAAAATAGTATCGTATTGCCCTTTGTGGTCATAAATAGATTGGCAAATTGCATTACTAACTCCGCGTAAGTTCATGGTTTCTACTGCTCCTATTGATGTGTCAATTGCCGTTACATCAAATCCTTTTTCTTGAAGCAAAATAGAGTGGCAACCTGCACCAGCGCCGGCGTCAAGTACATTCCCTTTACATAAGGCTAATGCTTTGGTTTCTTGCAAAGGCATTTCAGATAAATGCCTAAAAAAGTATGATGCCTTATACTCATCGGTGTGTACTTCATTTGAATACACTGTAAGCTTTTGCTCCTCTCCTGTGTTTAAATACTTTAATAATGCCTTACCAAGCGGATCTGCCATGAAAAAATTTCAGGCTGCGAATTAATGAGTTTATTCTCAATAATTATGTGTTTACAAGTTACACATCGTATTGATTATTCATATTTAGTATCGTTTATATGTTCTTCAAGACTATTAAGCTCTAAAAAGCATACATCTGTATATGCATATAACTGATGCCATTGGTTTATTGGTACTTCTATTTTTATGGGCGCAGTTAGGTTTTTTTTCAGAATTTGATCAGTGTTTATATCTCTAGTGCGTAGTTCTATAACTCCACTAAGTAAAAACAGGGTTTCGGGGTTTTTACTCGCTGATTCACCTGTGTGGTAGTGCCCACCAAAAGTAACCCCTGCTTTGCGGTAGCCTAAAATGCCTTCGCCTTGTGATTTTAAATCAATTCTGTACGTATCGTTTCCATCTTTTTTTGAAATGGCATTGAGTTCAATTAGGTTTGGCATATTCATTTAAAATGTTTGTAGGTAGCAAATGTATTTACAGACTAAAGAAAAAGCCGTGACAAACAATTTGGCAACTAAACGAAGCAGTATTTTATTTTCGCAATTCTCATAACCAAATATCAAATGAATAGGATTGTATTATCCATGTTAGTTCTTTTACAAATTATGTGGTCTTCGTGTAGTGAAGATGAGCCCATTAATGAAACCGGCACGGCATCATTAATTGTAAAGGTGGTACACGTAGATGGAACATCAGTAAAAGATGCAACGGTTAATTTATATGGCTCGCAGCTCGATTTTCAAAACGAAACCAATATGATAACAAGTTTGAAAACCGATGAGCTTGGAGAAGCATATTTTAAAGAATTAGAGTTAAAGCAATATTGGTTTGTAGTGCTATTTAATGAATACTCTAATGCAACATCTATAAGTACTACAGGTAGAGCCCTTAACAAAGACGAAAGATTAGAAAAAACAACTCAATTAAGAAAATAAAGAATGAAAAAAGTAACCTTATTAATTACCTTGCTAATTGCCGCTTTTGCCGCAAAAACGCAAAACAGATTAACCCCCGAACTGCTTTGGGAACTTGACCGTGTTGGTTCGCCAACTGCAAGCCCCGATGGTAGTTACATTGCCTTTACCATTACTGACTTTGATTGGAAAAGTAATAAAGGCATTACCGATATTTACGTAATGAGCACTAAGGGCGGTGAACCTAAAAAGCTTACGGCAAACATTAAAACGAGCTGTTGGCATCCTGAATGGCGTCCTGATGGAAAGTTTATTGGATTTATAGGAACTAGTGCAGGTGCTCCACAAATGTTTGAAATCAATGTAGAAAATCCTGATGATTTTAGGCAAGTAACTAATTACGAAGAAGGCATTAGCGGTTTTCATTACGCCAAACAAATGAATAGAATTGTTTTTTCTGGCGAGGTAAAGCTTGATGAGAACACCGTGGATAGGCACCCCGATTTACCAATGGCAACAGGCCGTACATATGATGACTTAATGTACCGACATTGGGATAAATGGCACGATTACAAATACAGTCATATATTTTACCAGAATTACTCTATTGAAGAACCAATGGCGCCCCACCATGATATTATGATGGGCCAGAAATTTGATTCGCCTATGAATCCATTTGGCGGTAGCGAAGAATTTGCTATTAGCCCTGATGGTAGTAAAGTAGCATATACCTGTAAAAAAATGGGCGGTAAAGCTTATTCGCAAAGCACAAATTCTGATATATATGTTTATGAGATTGATGCCGGTAGCGAAACCAATGTGAGCTTAACTAATATTGGTTACGATAAGGTTCCTGTTTTTTCAAACGATGGTAGCAAATTGGCATGGAGCAGCATGAAAACCCCTGGCTACGAGTCTGATAAAAATTCAATTATGGTATATGACTTTAATACTTTAATGCCCATTGATGTTTTAAAAGACCATGACATTAGTGCCGATCATGTTACTTGGGGTCAAAAAGACGATGAGTTATTTTTTACAGCAGGAATTAATGCCACTTTTCATCTGTGGAATTATGACCTTAACAAAAACAAGCTAAAGCAAATAACAAAAGGCAGATGCAACTTTAGCGGATTTACCATAGTTGGCAAAACTGCATATGCTCAGCGTAGCACTATGCATGAGCCTAATACCATTTTTGAGATTAACTTAAAGAAAGGTACCTACAACAGGTTTTTGAATTGGAATAAAGAAATATTGGGTAAACTAGATAAGGCATCTGTTAGAAAACATTGGATTAAAACATCAACGGGCGAAGAAATGCTTACTTGGATGATTTTGCCGCCAAACTTTGATTCAACTAAAACCTACCCAACCTTGCTTTATTGCCAGGGCGGACCACAAGCGGCTATAAGTCAATATTATAGTTTTAGGTGGAATTTTGAATTAATGGCAGCTAATGACTACATAATTATTGCACCTAACCGACACGGAGTACCCACTTTTGGTCAAGAGTACAATCACCAAATTAGTGGTGATTGGGGTGGCCAGGCCATGAGAGATTATGTAAAAGCAATTACATGGGCAAGTAAGCTCGGTTTTGTTGATGAAAAACGCCTTGGTTGTGTTGGAGCAAGTTATGGCGGTTACTCAGTGTACTGGCTGGCAGGCCATAACAATAAACGTTTTAAATGCTTTATTGCACATTGTGGTTTATATAACTTAAACAGTTGGTACGCCAGTACTGAAGAGATGTTTTTTGCTGATTATGATCTTAAAGGTTCTCCTTGGAACGGTAAAGTACGTGGATCTTATGAGGCATTTAATCCTGCAAACTTTGTAAAAAACTGGGATTCACCTATTTTGGTAATTCATGGCGAAAAAGACTTTAGAGTACCCGTTGGCGAAGGTATTCAGGCATTTAATAGCGCTCAATTACGCGGTGTTGAATCAAGGTTTTTATATTTTCCTGACGAAGGACACTGGGTATTACAACCACAAAACGGAATTTTGTGGCATAGAGAGTATTTTAGATGGCTCGATGAGCATTTGAAATAGTTATAGAAAAACTACTTTTATATGAAGCGCAAATTCTTAATTGAATTTGCGCTTTTTTTATGTCATGGTATACATCATTACTAAGCCACTTGTTAAGCAAAAAATTATAACTAG
>JBMYOR010000227.1:0-5172 GCA_049599535.1 Bacteroidia bacterium
CCACAGGTTTTTGCCTTTGATTAAACCAAATGGCTACTTTACCAGCATTAGTCGCTGTAAAGGTGTACCAAACATTTCCGTAAGAGTAGTGTTCAATGTATTGATTATGCTTTTGAGGGTTTTTTAATGTGCGCCTACTGCTATTTTGATAGGGATAGTCAGTTGAAGATTCATTTACGGAACAGCTAATAAACTCACCTTTTGATTGTGTTATCCCATTTTTAAGATGGCCCAAATCATAAGCTTGCTTGGCATGATTACTCGGTAAATATTTAATCGGAGAAAGTGAAATGCTTGGGCTAATTGTATTTCCAGCCCATCTTGAAATTACCAAGGTGTAAACGCCAGGTTGAATTTTGCAGTAATAGTTATAATCTGTATCAAAGGTTATGGTCTTACATGGGCTAATCATGTTAATTGAATCTAATAGTTTTAAACTGTCAGTTTTTACATTGTAGGGATAGAGCAAACCAGGTGTGGTTTCAAGGAATGACTCTTCTTTCACATTGAAAACATAATAGGCAATTTGGTCAATTTTATAATTACTATAGCAGGTGTGTGTTATATATGTTGGCGTGTCAAGTGGGCAGTCAAAATATTCTGTTGGTAGCGAAATGGTGTTTTTATATTTAGGCGCGTTGGCGGTGCCATAGTTACTTTTAAAGCCTATGGGTTCAAGATTGTTTACCATGTGTGCTTTATAAGGATGATTAAATTTTGACTTTATTCTATTGTCGTATTCTATTTTAATTTGGTTTTGCAACAAGTTTGTTTCGTCTATACAGTGCTCTTCAGTTACAGTCATAATAGAATACCAACCTTTCTCTAATTTTTTGCATTTTGAGACAAAAGAAGAATCACTGAAACGGTAACCAAATGGAATGGGGCTTCCGTATTTCAGTTTCACCAAATCTACCTTGCCTTTGTTTCGGCTTACAGATCCTTTAAATAAATAAGACTTAAAGCTGTTTGAAGAGAATTTTTCAGTTATAGCCAAATACTCTTTTGAAGTTAGATAGAATTCTCTAAAAACAAATCGCCCATAATAAATGCTACTATCAAGTAATAAAAATGTGTCGTTGGCTGCATAGTAGTCAATTTCGGATAAAAGTACAGAAGGACTATTAATACTATCTTTATTGCCAAATTTCCCTATAAACTCTGCCTGACCAGGACTTCGGTGTATTATACTTTTCTGATTTTCAAGAAAATTTATGTAGAGAGAAATTCCACCAATAGTGCCTACGGCACTTCTATAGGTTGAGCCAATGTATTTGTCAATTACAACTTGCAAAGTGTAAGTTCCAGGATCCAAGCACGATACATCGTTTAAATCTCTTAAATATTCTACATTACAATCTTTAGAAACATTGCCTTTATACAGTTTAAATCTATGAGAAGCCCATATTTGGTCACGCATGTTAATATTAGAATACAACCTGAGGCGAGGTCTAATAGTTGCCGGTTTATCAGTTTCAAAAGTTAGTAAACAATGAAGCTTATCAGTATCGTTTTGAGGTGTTAATCCACTGCAATTGTAGTTGGTAGGAGCAGATTTGCAGTCAAATATTTCTTCTTCTCTAAAACTAAAGTAGCCATTGGCTGAGTTTATTTTACCTAGTGTGAATTTGGGGTCTAAATTATCGGGGTCTGCTGCAATAGGATCGCCAAAACCCCTGCAATGTATTACTACATTTCTGGGTTGCCTGAAATTAAATGGAAACCTAATACATATAGAGTAGGTCTTATTTGGCTTAAGGTCGCAGTAGTTTTCAAAATCTTCGGCATTACTAAGAAGTGCGGTTAGGCCACTTACGCCTTTTTTGCAGTCTCCTTCATAAAGAAATAAGTTTTTTGCAGGACTTAAAAAATCGAAAAAATCGGGGTTATTGGCCGTAGTATATGTAAACCAAGCACTTTGGGTTAATGTGGTGTCGTTAAGCTTTTCATCATCTTGGTCAATTGAATAGCAGCCAAATTCAATGTATTTTGCTGCAATACCATCAACAATTCCAAATTCGTGAGGTTTTGAAGCAAGGTCGCAAATGGTGTTTTCTGGTGGGGCAATGCTAAGTTCTAACCATATATGGGCATTGGCCGCACTATTTGCCACAACCTGAATATAATAATAACCCGGCTGTGTGCAAACATTTCTAGTTGAACCAAACTTGGTAATGGTGGGGAGGGTGTTATCTAATTTGCTCGCATTAGGAATACTTTTAGGGTTGCGGTAAACACTTAGGCCAATATGATTTTGTGCAATTAACGTATCTTGTTGCTTAACGGTAATTGCCACACTTCGGGCAGTTGGTATGTAAAAGTAGTACCAAACCGATTTGTCGTTTAAAGCTTGGTTGGTTGCCAATGAAGCAATAAACTCAGAGCCTTCAATTGTGGCATTACTAAGATCGCTTTTAGTGGAACTTATATTCTCAAAAGCATAATTATTATCTGAAATTACAATAGGTATAGCACCTGAAAAATTATCATTTCCTTGGCTTTTCGCCGTAGAATATGCGAGCAATAAGAGTAAAAAAGCCAATGTGTTTTTCATATCACCCAAGTCATTTTTTAGCAAATTGCAAATAATTTGGCGAAGAACGAAATACTATAATGTTAAGCCAGATAAGTTAAGAATTCCTAAATGGCTTCTCAGTATATAATAAGGCTATTTTCAACTATTAATCAGATCAAAAGTTTGGCGACAACAAATACTTGCTATAAAATTCAGTTATTATCGAAATGGCTTCATCGGCGGTGTCAACCACTTTTATAAGGTCTAAATCATCATGGCTAATCGTATGAAACTTTTGATCCATTGTAGTTTTTATCCAATCCATCAACGGATTCCAAAACTCGGTACCTACCAATACAATAGGGAATTTGCCAATTTTGTTGGTTTGAATTAAGGTTAGGGATTCAAAAAGTTCGTCAAGCGTGCCAAAACCACCGGGCATTACCACAAAACCTTGACTGTACTTTACAAACATTACTTTTCTCACGAAAAAGAAATTGAAGGTCATGAGCTTATCAAGGTCAATAAATTCGTTTGCTCCCTGCTCAAAGGGTAATTCAATATTTAAACCTACCGATTTACCGCCTGCTTCTTTGGCGCCTTTATTACCAGCTTCCATAATACCTGGGCCGCCGCCAGTAATTACACCATAGCCTTCTTTGGTTAGTCCTTTGGCAATATCAACAGCAAGTTGGTAATACTTATCATCTGGCTTTGTACGTGCCGAGCCAAATATTGATACACAAGGCCCAATTTTATTAAGTTTCTCGAATCCTTCAACAAACTCACTCATTACCTTAAATATTTGCCAACTCGATTCGGCTTTTATCTCAGACCAATGTTTGTCGTCAAAGGCTTCTTTTATCATTTCATTACTCATAGTGTTCGTTTTTAAAAAGGCTTCGCAAAATACTTAAATAAACGGTAGCTTAATGCAGCGCCAATTTTCAATTGTTTTTACTCTCTTTATTTTAACTTTAAAAGGTTAACTACAATAACTTCATTATCAATAATCATTTTTACAAAAGCGCCACTTG
The DNA here is from genome assembly GCA_049599535.1 of Bacteroidia bacterium. Classification (GTDB taxonomy): domain Bacteria; phylum Bacteroidota; class Bacteroidia; order CAILMK01; family JACPUW01; genus JACPUW01. Next base: position 3,553 of record JBMYOR010000227.1, read on the forward strand.
TGGCCATTTTAAGCTTGTGTTCGTCAATGTTGTAATCATAAGTTCCGGCTGTTTGAAGGCCATCTGTTACAGTTGTAATTAACTTACCCTGCATGTTAAATATTTCAATTTTCACGTAGGAATCTGAAGTCAATTTATACTCTAAATTTATCCAATTTGTAAACGGGTTTGGATATGCGGTAAAACTGATTTGACTCGTATTACGATTGATTCCTGTTGGATAAACATCAATAGTTTTTGTTATTACATCAGAACAACCAGAACTATTGCTGATGGTACAGCTCACTTCAAATTGCCCTGCCTTACCAAAGCTATGTAATGCAGTTCGGCCTGTATCTGTTTGGCCATCTCCAAAATTCCATAGGTAGCTTACCGAATCCGATTTTGTCAAGGCGCTGAACTCTATGCTCTGGTTTGCTTTTCTATCATAAATAAAATCATCAAGTATAGGTGAAGGTAACACTATAATGGTGTCAATAGCGCTATCGGTACATCCATCAGGTGTTTCAACATTTAATGCGATAGGGTAAGCGCCAACATTGTTAATTAAAAAGCCATTTGGTAGATAATTAATAGTTGTGTCTAAGGTACTTAATGATAATTTCCACGTGCTTTTTATTGAATTTGATGTGGTGTCAGGCAGAAGGGTAGAATCGCCCAAACAGGTAGGCTCAATACCCAAAATGGCTATCGCTTTCTCAAATACTTCTATTGTAAAGCTTGAATCGCTCTTACAACCAATATTTGATGTAGCGGTAAGTTGGATATTATAAATACCAGCAGAATCATAAAGGTGAGTAGGCGATATGTTCGAAGAATTATTACCATCTCCTAAGTTCCAATTATAATCAATCCTGCCTTTGGCTATTATAGTACTATTGTTGTAGCTTACACTATCACCTTCGCACTCATTTTGAGCAATAAAGTTAATTCTAGGCTTAGGTGCAATATTAATTAGCATGCTATCGCGCGTTAAGCAGTTTTGATCTGATACTGCTTCAACCATTACAATATATTGCCCCATGGTATCAAAAGCATGATACGGAGACTTAACGGTTGTAATGTTTCCATCATTAAAATTCCACAAATAATTGCTAACGCTGCCACTTGAAATTGTAGAGTTATTCTTGAATTGAATTTCGTCAAACTCACAAGTATCGCCGGCAGTAATGTTTAAAATTGGCAATGGATGTACAACTATGGCTTGAGTCGCTGTATCGGTACAGCCATTGTATGTGCTCACTACCATTGAGGTGCTAAAAGTATCGGGCTTATTATAAAAATGTGAAAGCTTTCTTCCGAAGTTATTATTTCCATCACCGAATATAAACTCACGGTCAATTATTACGCCGCCATTGCCTGTGGATCCCGCATCTTCAAAAATTGCAAGACTGTTAAAGCACGCATCAGAAACCGTATAAGCCGCAGTTGGCGTGCTGTAAACCGTTACTTTATTGCTAACTATATCGGTACAACCTTGAGTAGTTGAAACAGTAAGTTCAACATCATAAGAACCACCCATAGTAAAGGCTACTTTAGGGCTCATGTCAGTTGAAGTGCTTCCATTGTCAAAGTCCCAAGCGTAAGTAGCAATTGTACCACTAGAGTTGTTGGTAAATG
>JBMYOR010000228.1:0-5170 GCA_049599535.1 Bacteroidia bacterium
GGCATTTTTATGCATTAATGCCACGCAGGGCCAGTACCTAACCAACACCAATTACACGTTAACCTTTTGAGCCCTTGTGGGCATATGTGTGCCCAATGGAGCAAGCACATTATTAAAATAAGAGATATCCCTTATTATACCGCCCACTCTCATGATATATGTATTGACATTTTTTTTCTCATTAAAAAACACAATGTAGAAAATGATTGAACCCCATAGAGAGTCATGGTTTTTAGTTTTTAAAAGCTCTCTTCCCACTTGGGGGAAGGGCTGGGGAAGGGGCGAAAACCATGCGGTTGATATAAAAGTTGACAATGCCAACAACGTTTACATTATTGGCGCAACAAAACATAATACCGAAGGCTATAATGCGCTATTGGTAAAGTTTAACAGCCTAGGTATTAAACAATGGGACTACACCTACCACAGCAGCAACGCCTATGACGATTATGCCACAGCACTTGATGTAGATGCCAGCGGCAATTGTTATATAACAGGTGCATCAACCACAGCAACCCATAAAGATGCTTTTACCATAAAAGTTGATAATACGGGTAACAACAGTTTTACCCAAACCTATGATTACGATAGCTTTGATGATGGCGGTATATTTTTAGAATATGTAAACAATAATGAAATAAATAGTGTAGCCATAACACAAGATGATGGCGGTTATCGGCAACTAAGCAAGCTTACTTACAACAGTAGCGGGATATTGCAAAGCAGCTACCGAACCAATATTGGCTACGGCAATATGCGTATAAACGATTTAAAAACTGTAGGTAATGGATATGTGGTTTGTGGAGCCGTAGAAAATATTAATGGCGATTGGGATTTTGCGGTTTATAGCCTAAACAGCAGTATGCTTGCCAACTGGAGTTACATACATGATGAAAATGGATATGATGATGAAGCCAACGCTTTGGTGGTTGATGGAAGTGGTAATGTTTATTGCGGTGGAGGGTTTGGAAATTCTGTCGGCAGCTATCCTTCTATTTCTAAACTTAACTCTTCTGGTACTGAAATAGCATCATGGGAGTATGAGCACTATTCAAATACAACAATAGAACAAGTCGGGTTAACAGGAAATAAAGTTTTGTGTATGACTTTTGACGAAAATGAAACACAAAGGGTAATACTACTTAATAACAATTTTGAAGAAATATGGGAAAACAAACAAACGAGTTGTGAGCCAATAGATATCATGGGTGAGAGTGCCGTAAGTTTTATTTATTCATCTCTAGATTTATCCAATGATCAAATTGAAGTTAATAGTATTCAGCTCTTTAATGAGAAAACAACTGTTTTTACACAGACCAATGGTAATACAATTATTGATAATCAGTTAGTAGTTAAGTTTTGGCCTGATATAGTGAAAACCACATTTACAGATAATTTGAATACAGAATTTTGTTCTCTTGAAGACGCCATAAGTGCAGTTGCCTTCAATACTTTTTCAGCTAATATTGATTCTGTTGAATGGGACAGTGTAGTAGTAAGAAAAGTATTTTCAAATTCCACTTCCGTTGGAAACACTTTTACCGGATTACATGGATATGATGTTAAAATGAATAATTACCACACAACCTATGTATTGTATTTTAACAATGAAATAAATGAAGCTTCGACAAAAAATAAAATATTAAATAATCCAAATTTGGTAATCTATTCCGAAGAAAATGGTGTAATTGAGTTTAACTCTGGATTTAATGATGAGTTTTTAGATGAACAGCCTGGATTAGTTCCCAATTCAACTATTGTTAATGTAAATATTGGGATGGAAGGCGCATGGGATATCGAAAAAGGACGAGAAGATATAATTGTTGGGGTGTGGGATACGGGTATCTCTTGGTCGCATGAAGATTTTAGCACCACAGGAACAAATGAATTAAAGGATTCAAAAATTAAAGGGGGATACAGTATTCGGTTCAATAAAGACTTTATTGATGTAAACGATAAACAGGCTGATGTTGATACTGAAGGACATGGAACAAGAATGGCAGGTTTGCTTGGAGCAATTTCGAATAATGAAAAAGGAGGAGCTGGAGTGGCTGGAGGTGATGCTACAATTGATAATTTTGGTGTTAGTTTATATTCTTTTCAATTTGGAGATGCGACTTTTGGTTTTGTATCAAGCTCAAAGGTTGCTGATTGGCTCGCTGAGTCAACTACGGAAAGTAATTATATTCATCATGTTGCTAATCACAGCTGGAGCAATTCAAAAAAGAATGTTTTGGCTGAAGGTTTTTATACATCTTATACTGGCGGTATCGTTCAATGTGCTAGTTCTTCTAACAATGGTAATGAAAATGAAAAATGTTTTCCTGCAGATTTTAATGACTGGATAATTATTCAAACTGGAGCCATAAATTCAGATAAGGAAAGAGCTAGTTTTTCTGATTATGGATTTAATCTCGATTTGATTGCACCCGGAGTAAATGACCTTTTTACGGCACCGCATGTCAAAAACTCGGCTAATCCTAGTACAGACTCCTATACACATGTAGCTAGTAACCCAACCATATTCAGAGGCACATCGGAGGCCACCGCTCATGTTTCTGGAGTAGCAGCTTTACTATTAAGCTATTGGAATGATGAGAACGCCAACGATCAAAACTTATTTATTGAAGATGTAGAGTATCTTCTTGAGATTGGATCAGAAGATATTGAATACAATATAAATCAAGGAACAGAAATAGCGACAGTAGGTTATGACAAATACACAGGCTGGGGGTTAACTCGAGCAGATAGGTCATTGCAATATTTGGCTCCAGGTTATTTTGATTTGCAACATGTAGTAGAAATTGCGGGAAGTGGCGATGTATCTCTACATGCTTCAAATATTGAAATTGAAGTAGATTATGATTATTGCTATAGCGGTTTAGAAGAAGGCAAGTACATTGCCGATGTTTATAAAGTAGTGGTAGATGCCAGACATACATTACCAAATGGACACACTTTAAGAAATGTTGATGCTGAGCACCCGGGCTATTGGTTGATGAACAGTATGAGCAATCTTTGGGATTATGATGAAACCACTAAAATTACCAAGGCGGCAAATGGAGTTAAATTTACAGCAGGAAATACGCCCGATGCTACTAGTGCTCAATTAGTGGGATATTTCTTCTACATAAAGGAAAAAGTAAGACTTGTTTCTAACAAAACCATCAATATGTGGTATCCTCATAGTAACACTGATGAACACCGATTGGCTTATGGCCTTCATTCTAGTAAAGGGTTTCCGCTAGGTGTAAAAGAAAACAATTTAAGTGTAGCTATCTATCCTAATCCAGCTTCTAAGCAGGTTAGCATTATTTCAAACATCAATGAAAAAATACTAGGTATTAAGCTTTTTAGCATTGAAGGTAAGCTTATTGATGATGTTAGCGGCCTTGATGTAGAAAACTATGAATACTACAACCAATACCACCTTAAAGGCGTATATATTTTTGAAATTGAAACCGAAAAAGGTAAATCATTTAAACGCATTGTTTTTGAATAAAGGAATAATAATTTTACTATTCATTGCTACTGTATCGTGCAGTAGCAATGAATATTTTGAAAATGGGCCTAGCCCAAGAGAACAACATTTTGATTTTAAAAATGAATGTAAAGATTTGGGACCATCTTTATCGAATTTTGGATTTAGTTACACAACCATAGGAGTAGAATACGCTCAACCCTTGTTTAACCCAAATGATAATGATGAAATCATTTTTCATGAGCAAACATTGGATTTTAGCAGGTTGGTTAAGTATAGAATATCAACTGGTAAACGCGTAATACTTTTAGATGAAGTGTCAAGAAATGTTGAACTTGACTGGGGTATTTCAGGATGGATAGCGCTTTCGAACTATAAGGATATATATATATTAAAAGAAGATGGTAGTAGTTTACAAGCCATACCCTTACCCTCTTACGATACGGGTTATAGTTGTGCCGAGCCAGACTTCAGCCCTGATGGCAATACAATTGGTTTCCCATTTGGCGGAGTTGACAATATTGGCCTGTATGGCATGTATTTATTATATAATATTGAATACAATGCTTTAGATACATTTAATTCCTATCGTGAAGTTTTGAATAGCTCACGTAATGTTGATTGGTCTAATAGTAATAAAATGTCAATTTATTTAGGTGAAGAATTTGGTGATATTTATGCAGGATTGGGCTTTGTAGACATGAATTTGAAGACGAAAGTAATACTGTTCAAGAATTCAGATAGTCAAGACCTCGAGTTTTTCGGAAAAAGTTCAACACAATGGTCAAATTCAAGTAATTATTTATTCATTACCGGTAAGGGAGTTTATATGTATCCGTTGAGCGAATACAAAGAAATCAGAATCAAAAAGGCTTGCCTAAGCAGGTATTATGAAGAAATAACAATTTCTCCCAATGATAAACACATAATTGTGAAAAGGGTAGATGTAAGGCGTGAACGGCCATTGAGCAATACCCTCGAGGTGCGTAATAGGCTATTCATTATGGATATTGATGGATGTAATGAAAGGTTATTATTGGGTGAAGACGGTTAAACTGAATTTGATTTTTATTCTATTCATTGCTACTACTTCGTGCAGTAGCAATGAATATTTTGAAAATGGACCTAGCCCAAGAGAACAACATTTTAATTTTAAAAATGAGTGTAGAGATTTAGGTCCTTCTTTATCCAGTTTTGGATTTGCCTATAAAACAATAGGAGTAGAATATGCTCAACCGCTGTTTAACCCAAATGATAATGATGAAATCATTTTTCATGAGCAATCGTTAGATTTTAGCAGGTTGGTTAAGTATAGAATCTCAACAGGTGAGCGTGTTATTCTTTTAGATGAGATTTCAAGAAATATTGAACTTGACTGGGGCATTTCAGGATGGATAGCACTTTCGAATTATAAGGATATGTATATTCTAAAAGAAGACGGTAGTAGTTTACAAGCCATACCCTTACCATCTTACGATACGGGTTACAGTTGTGCAGAACCAGATTTTAGCCCTGATGGAAAAACGATAGGTTTTCCATTTGGTGGGGTGGACAATATTGGTCTTTACGGATTGTACTTACTCTTCAATATTGACTACACATTGTTACTGTGATTTCATTTCTCTCCATTACATTCTGTTTCTTGTAACTGTATTAACACTACTTTATGTAAATCTATAACTTTTATAT
>JBMYOR010000229.1:0-5170 GCA_049599535.1 Bacteroidia bacterium
TAAAACCGACTAACTGTTTTAATTGAATCAAATCTCATTCGAAATTTAAAATCGAACTTAGGTTATTAGTAAAAGTAAAAAAGGCAGGTATGCAAGCTACCCGCCTTTCTTAAAGTTTTTACCAAAAAATAGACTATCTTCTAAATTGAGTTTATGGTTGAAAAATGGCGCTGCTTGAGTTTACTACATGAAAATTATTTCCGGTTTTTTCCCAAACTATTGCGGTAACTGTAATTTTAGTTTCATCCCAATCAGCGTTTTTTAAAACAACTTGATGCTTGTTAGTAAAAACAGTTCCTTCCATAATATCATTATTATTTAAAGGAACGCCATTAATATTTCCGTTGTCCGCAGCCGCTCTCAGCACATGCCTGTGAAGTGGATTACTGCCATCATAACCTGCCTACGGGGCAGCCACTTCATCTCAATTGAGTTTACACTTTCAACATCAAAAAAAAGTAGCATTGAGCTATACAACTAAAATCACTGATCAAATAGCCCTATTATAAAGTTGTGCAAGTGATAAAAAATGTTGCTTAAAAAATAGTGACAATAGAAAATAGGGGTATCGGTAATGATGTCACAAGACATTTCGATGGAATGAATTCCATCGTTTCTGATCAGTAACGAGCGATTTCAATCGCTCGCACTAAGAATTAAATAAGCGAAAATCTCAATTTTTGACTTTATGGTACAACTCCCGATACCCCTAATAGAAAATCTAATGATCGCTTGTATGAAACACAATTTAATCCTGGTACACTTAAATTACATTAAAAATCTATACATCTGAGCGAGCTGCAATTTACCGTACAGAAGTATTGTGAAAGCCGTTTTTGGAGAATAGCTCTAGAGCCACCTCAATAATGCGTTGATTGCTGGCTATCGAATATTTTTTTTACCGCCGTAAGTGCTGAAGATTTGATTTGCATCAATGCCACATTTTTTATTCTGTTTTGGAATTAAAAACCATTAGTCTTCTACCATTTGAAGGTTTAAAAAGGCTTTTTAGATTTTCAACACCTTAAACCTTAATGGTAAACCACCTTGTGGCTGTACTGAAATAATGTACCATCCTGTTTTTACAGGTAAGGTAAGGGTACTCCGCATAGACCCATCAATGTATTCTTCACTGATGAATTGACCTTGGATATTACTAATGGTTACCCTAGCCGAACCTACCTTATTTTGTAAATCAATATTGACATAGTTGTTGGTTGGGTTGGGGTATAACTCGATTTCTTGTATGGGGTGAATTGTTTCAGTATTTACAGCATATTTGGTAAAAACACGTGCATGTCCTGCTTTATCTCCATTTCCATCGTTTACAAGCGCTCCTATTGCAACTGTGTTTGCATCGGGCATAGATACTGAAGTACCTGAATTATCACCTGCTGCTTCTCCATCAATATCACTCCAAGTTTTAACCCATTCGCTACCACTCCACTCATATACCCTTACATGACCCGCGCTTTCGCCATTCCCATCATTATACTCAGCACCAATGGCAACGGTATTTGAATCCGGCATGCTAACTGAATAACCAGATCTATCAATACTATTCTCTCCATCAATATCTTGTCCTTTTTGAATCCATTTGCTTCCATTCCAATTATAAATGCGTACATGACCAGCCATCCTTCCATTACCTCCGTTTATATCAGCGCCTATAGCGACCGTATTTACGTCGGGCATACTAACTGATCTACCTGATCCGTCACCTTCTGCTTCACCATCAATATCATTGCCTTTTTGCGTCCATTTTTTTCCATTCCACTCATAAATTCTAACGTGCCCAGCCCCATCGCCATTTGCATCATTTCCGCCAGCACCAATTGCTACTGTATTTGAATCGGGCATGCTCACCGAACCACCTGAACGGTCAATTTCCGCTTCACCATCAATGTCATTGCCTTTTTGAACCCAAGAAGTGCCGCCCCATTTGTAAATACGTACGTGGCCAGATGCTGTACCGTTTCCGGCATTAAACTTAGCTCCAATGGCAATTGTATTCGCATCGGGCATGCTAATGGCATCTCCAGATTCATCGCCAGCAGCTTCGCCGTCTAAATCTTCACCTTTTTGATCCCAGCTTTTACCGTTCCATTCAAAAACCCTTACGTGCCCTGCTCCAGTTCCATTATCACCATTCCGATATGCCCCTATAGCAATGGTATTAGAATCAGGCATATCCACATCTCTTCCAGACCAACTAATACCTCTTTCACCCTCAATATCATCTCCTTTTTGAACCCAGCTATTGCCATTCCATTTAAATATGCGTGCATGCCCTGTGTTAGCACCGCCGCCATCATTGCCCTGCGCACCCACTGCTAGGGTATTGGCGTCGGGCATGCTTACCGATATGCCTGCAAGGTCATTTTCGGCCTCCCCATCAATATCCTGCCCTTTTTGAACTTGAGCTTGAGCTATTTGTGGAATACTAAATAATACAAAAATTGTGGCTAGGGTGTAAAGTAGGTTTTTCATGCTTGTTGGATTTTTTCGCCCATTTTTACGAATGAGATAACATCAATGGTAATTATTACGTAATCCTAAACGAATTGGATGCTTTAGCTATCTATTGCAGCCAATCAATTAATGACTTGTTCAGTTACTTTCAATGACACTTAATCTTGTTTTATGATCTCAGGTTTAATACAAAATAATTAATTGAAACCGAAGACATTTTGGAGCCGATTAAATCAAAAGCAAAACAAGTTCTCGCCGTGGTTCACTTTATGGTGCAAGCAGTTACGCTCAATTTGCCTGATTCTTGCGCCACAAGAACTTCTGCGGTGGCACAGTTCATCCCGCCGGCGGTATTCAGCTTTGTTTCTTGAATGGAAAGATTGTTGGGGAGATGGTTAAACCTTCATAAGGGTAACAATTACACTCGTTTTTGTAACAAGGGTAATTTTGTTAATATTTTACTCTCGTTTTCAATTTGAGAGTAAATATTTAGTACTTTTACACTCGTATTGAAAACAAGTGTAAACTTTACCCTTGAAAACAAACACAACATATAACAGTCAGCAGCCTTACAACGAGTTGCCATTACTGCCCCCAAAGGTTGATGTAGAGACTAAAACCGTATTGCTAAAAGTAATATCGGCTAGTAGAGCGCTTTCTAAACTAAATGGGGCCATCACCAATTTGCCTAACCCTACCCTGTTTATTGATACCATTCATATGCAGGAGGCAAAGGCCAGCTCAGAAATTGAGAATATTATTACTACTAACGACGATTTGTACAAGTCGTTAATTGCAGACAAGCAGTATGAAAACCCAGCAACCAAAGAAGTGATAAGCTATAAAAAAGCGCTATGGCTGGGTTTAGAGCGACTCAAAAAAAAGCCATTTATTACCACCAACCTTTGTATTGAGTTGGTGCAATGCATAAAGCAAAATACGGCCGGCATTAGAGCCGTACCGGGTACAATATTGTCAAATGCAAAAGGAAAGGTTATTTACACGCCCCCAACTGGGGCAGATGTAATTCTGGAAAAACTCGGCAACTTGGAACAGTTTATTAATGGAGATGACGAGCTTGATCCATTGATTAAGATGGCGATAATGCATTATCAGTTTGAAGCCATACACCCCTTTGCTGATGGAAATGGCAGAACAGGTAGAATTTTGCTCTTGCTATTTCTAAAAAAGTCGGGTTTATTAGATGTACCTGCCATTTATTTAAGCGACTACATTATTAAAAATAAGGCGGCCTACTACAAAAAACTGCGAAACGTAACAGAACATAACGATTGGGAAGGTTTTATCATTTATATGCTCAGCATGATAGAAAATACTGCCATTAAAGGACTAAAGCGATTGGAGCGCATTACCCATTTAATAGATACAGTTGCAACCGAAATAAAAAACACGCTACCCAAGGTGTATTCAAAAGAGCTAATTGAAATACTGTTTAGGCTACCCTACACCAAAAGGCAATTTTTAATTGATGCGGGTCTAGGAACCCCAAAAACAGTGGGTAATTATCTCAGAGCATTAGAAGCGCACGGCTTTCTTCAATCGCAAAAAGTGGGTAAAGAGAAATTGTATTTAAACCATGCATTAATGGCGGTTTTGGATGAAGAATAGAATAATAAAACTCAAGCAGGGATTTTGAGAATTCGTTCTTAAATAGCGGTTCGGTACAGACTTATCCAAAGTTGCCTGACCAAGGATTATATGCTTGCTCCAAAGCAATGGCTCATGCAAATTAAACTTTGGAAAAGTTATTCCTACCAATTAATACAACCCTGTCAGAGTTCACTAAATTTAGAACATGGCTTGGAGCTGAATGCAGTTCGTTTTTATCAACCAACTCTGGCAGGGTTTAGCAAAAACGCTAAATTCAACTACCGTCCTTACTAGTCCACCAAATGCTAAGCCAACCACTAGAATGGCTTGACGGAAAAGAGCACCTTACTCCATCAATTTCAACTTAATAAATAGGCTTCTTTTGCTAAATCGATTTTCAACTCCATCTTGAGAAAGCTCTAAAATCGATTCACCATATTCATCCACTCTCAATCCATCACTGCTTCTATATACTTCTGTGGCTTCAAACGGACACTCTTCCCACTTACCCATCATATCATCAATATAAAAGAATAGGCGTGGTTCATCATCTTCCGCGCTTTCATCATACAAATTCCATTTCAAGGTAGTTGACGCCCCTTCACTATTGGTAAATGTTACTGGATCGTACCTTGTTTCGCGCTCGCGCTCAAAATAGAATTGGCCTTCCATTGGATAAATGGAATCTCTAGTAACCGTAAATGGCATGTTCCAACCACCACGTTCTTCAATAATCTCATGTACTTCAACAATGTCAAATGTTTCGTTTTTCATATACTTTTTCACCTTGTCTTTTACCGACCTATTGAGTTCTTCAATAAGCGGTAAAGTACATGAATTAAGAATCAACGCCAATGGCAAAATGAGTAGGAGACTTCTTTTCATTCAACTAATTTAACAAATCTGAAAAATACATTTAAGGTTAGTGCATTTATTTTTCATGTTCTTTCAAATTAAATTTTCTAATTTTTAATCATTTGTTTAAATCAAAAGATTAAATATATTTGTGCCCGTAATTTTGCCACCCAAAGACTCAAATACCGAAGAGAAAATAAAAGCCGCTGCCAGTAAGCTCTTTATACAAAAA
>JBMYOR010000230.1:0-5159 GCA_049599535.1 Bacteroidia bacterium
CAATCACTTAAAAAAGCTGAGGGTAAAAGCAATAGCACTATAAATATCATAGTGAAACTTATCAAAAGAATTATAGGATTTGGAATAGCAAAAGGGATTATCAACTATAGCCCATTTAAAAACATAAACGGCTACCAAAAATGGAATGAGTTTTATGAGTTCTTCATTAAACCCTACCGCAAAAGTCATATTTAGCCATGTGCTTTTACCCACAAAGGCACTAAACCAATCCCAACCATGATTGTACATATCGTAAAAAAAGAGCGATAGTGGCACAATGGCACACCCAATTAAAAAAATGGTAAACAACCTAAGGAGCGAGTCGCGGTCAAAAACATCAATTGAATACAAGTAATATCCAATTGAAACCACTATTAAAAATGATATAAAAACAAAAAAAGGATGGTATCTAAATAAGATTCCAAAATAAAGGCTGTACAAATATTTCGACGTTTCAGCCCTATTTAAAAAATATGCTCTGTGCTCGCCATAGTTGGCAAATTTTAATGCTTTGGGATGATTTAAAAGTGAGTCTATTTTAAGGCTATCATCTTTCCAATTAGAAACGCCAAATAAAAAGGCTTTAGTAGGATTAGGGTTTAAATTAATGGCTTTTATAAGCGTATTGTAAGCCAGCTGCTCTTGCCCACTTATAAGCAGCACGGCTGCCGCCATGCTGTAATATCCTTCAGAATAGCATTCAGTTTTTTGCGCTGCAAAATGTTTGGCCAAATTGATATTAAATGATTGCATATACCAATACATAAGCAAATGATTGGCTCTTGCTTTTATGCAATCATGGCCTACTACCGAATTATTTGCCAGGCTATCTCTAAAGTTTCGCCTCTTTTTTTGATACTCCCAGTATTCAGGTAAATCTGGAATTTTTAAATAGGCATCAATTAGAGCAATTTGATATTGTATCACATTAGGGTTTCGGAAATCTCGTTGCTTGCAAATACGCAGCTCGCCAACCAAATCATTTTTGCTACGGTAGTGTGTTAGTTTTTCGGCAAATGTTTGGTGCTTTGAGCTATTAGCTAAGTAGTTAAGCCCAGCCATAAACACAATAAGTAGAATTAGGGCATAAACCAATGATGTAAAAGGCCCAAAAAACCAAAATTTTTTAGGTTTAAAATAACCGCGCCAATGCAAATAAAAAATTAGGGCTATTAACCCCCAGCCTAAAAGAAAAAAAGGGTTCAGTATGGTGAACATGCCATACAAATATTGATTTTAATTTTTTAAACAATGGCATAAGTTCTATAATTCAATTGCTTGCTTAAAACTATATAAAGCACTAGCCATCTATTATTTTTAATTTTTATATAAAGGCCAAAATTGAGAACTTAATTGAACCAACTGTTTAAGCTTAAGATAACATACGCCTTGTTAGCTGAAGACATCTTATTCGCTAAGCTTTTGGTAACGTTTATTCAAAATCTAAATTTTCCGATTTTAACAATTGTTCTCGGTCTGCCCATCACCATTCCATGCCGCTCTTTAAAAAGCACTTCTGCTCAAAAACGTTAGTTTATTAACCTGATTGCGATTAAATAAAACTGTTTACTTCTCAGAATTATGATTTCGTTAAGGTGGAGCAGATGTTTAAAACTATTTGAGCTAACTAATAGTAAAACTTTGGAAAAGTTTGATCAAAATCAGGCTGTGAGCCTTTATACTGCTACGTAATCAGATGTAAAACACCTTAAAGGTGGCAAACATCTTACTTGCAAAACCAATTGGTTTGTTTTTACAAAGTTGCAATTTTCAATGTAGATAATCAGAGTGTAAACGGTTTGCCTAAGGCATATATTTGCACGCTTGCAGTATTAGTGGTATTAAACTAAATGAATCGATTTAAATCTGAACCGAAGAAAAAGGAAAAAAAATCCTTTAAAATTAAGCTGCCCAAAGGCTTAAATATTGAAATGAACACACAATCCAAAAGATCTATTGGAATTGTGCTCATTATGCTTTCAGTATTTATGTTTTTGGCATTTATCTCTTTTATTGGCACCTATAAAGCCGATTTTGGTATTGTAAACACCATAAAGGGAGAGTATTTAACCAACGTAAATCCGAATGAAACCGAAATACCTTCGAATTGGATGGGGCATATTGGTGCCATATTGGCCTATAAATTCGTTTACACTTGGTTTGGTTTTGCAGCCTTTATATTCCCAATTTTTTTGGCCATTTGGGCGTTGCGATTTGCATTTGATATCAGGCTTAAAAACCAATTGGTTTTTAATCGAATAGGTTTCTTTATTCTTTTATGGTTGCCTATTATGCTATCGTTAATGGCAAAAGGTAAGGCAGATTTTATTGCAGGTGGCTATGGTGTTTATATGATGCTTTGGTTAAAAACAATAATTGGAGCCCCAGGCCTTGTTTTATTTTTAGTAGGCACCCTAATTACGTTTTTACTAATGGCATTAAACTTTGATGTTGTAGATAAAATACTGGGAAATAAATCTAACCAAAACCACACAGAAACTGAAAATAAAACACACTCAAATAATAAGCCGGCTATTGATAAAAATGAGGATCCGCCCACTATCAAGAGAGCTGATGTTAACAAAACTGTAGACTTTTCTGACGAGCCAGAAGAAGCAGAAAAAGACGACGATTTAAATTTTGAAATAAGCTACGAGAATAAAAAGCAAACCGCTCAACCAAAAGCTGAATCTAAAAGTGATACAATTGAAAAGAGCGATGAGTTTGAAATAAATACTCAACCGGGCGATACTGAACAAGCAAAAAAGTTAATCCATAGCGACGATTACGACCCAAAACTAGACTTATCGAACTACAAGCATCCTGGCCTTGAGCTATTGAAAGAATACGAGCAATCAGAACCTACAATTAGTAAATCTGAGCTTGAAGATAGAAAAAACTTAATTGTAGAAACCTTAGCTAATTATAAAATTGATATTTCAAAAGTAAAAGCCACAATAGGCCCTACCGTAACGCTTTTTGAAATAGTACCTGCCCCGGGCGTTCGGATTTCTAAAATTAAAAATCTTGAAGATGATATTGCCCTAAGTTTAGCAGCTTTAGGTATTAGAATTATTGCACCAATACCAGGTAAAGGAACAGTTGGTATTGAAGTTCCGAACGTAAAACCCGAAGTGGTTTCAATGCACGATGTAATAAGTTCTTCTAAGTTTCAAACCACAGATATGGCTTTGCCAATTGCCTTTGGAAGAACAATTTCAAACGAAGTGTTTGTTACTGATTTAACTAAAATGCCTCACCTTTTAATGGCTGGTGCAACTGGCCAAGGTAAATCGGTTGGTTTAAATGCTATTATTACTTCAATACTTTACAAAAAGCATCCATCTCAGGTAAAATTTGTAATGGTTGACCCTAAAAAAGTTGAATTAAGCCTTTATAAACTTATTGAAAAGCATTTTTTAGCAAAACTACCTGACGAAGAAGAAGCTATTATTACCGATACATCAAAAGTGATTAATACACTTAATGCACTTTGTATTGAAATGGATGAGCGTTACGACCTTTTAAAAGAAGCACAGGTTAGAAATATTAAAGAATACAATGCCAAATTTTTAAAGAGAAAGCTAAATCCTGAAAAAGGCCATAGGTTTATGCCTTACATCGTATTAATAATTGATGAGTTGGCAGATTTAATGATGACCGCGGGTAAAGAAGTTGAAATGCCAATTGCCAGATTAGCTCAATTGGCTCGAGCTATTGGTATTCACCTAGTGGTAGCCACACAAAGACCTTCGGTAAATATTATTACTGGTATAATTAAAGCCAATTTCCCTGCGCGATTAGCCTTTAGGGTAACAAGTAAAATAGATTCACGTACTATTTTAGATACTGGTGGAGCTGATCAACTTATTGGTAGAGGTGACATGCTATTTACTACCGGTGGAGACCTTACGAGAGTGCAGTGCGCCTTTGTAGACACACCAGAGGTAGAAAATATCTGTGAGTTTATTGGCGATCAACAAGGATATCCCACAGCGTTTGAATTACCTGAAGCACCTACCGATAGTGCCGACAGCAGTAGCAGCGGAGGCGGTTTGGATAACGATGAAGTTGATGCACTATTTGACGATGCCGCAAGAACCATTGTGCAAAATCAAATGGGTAGCACATCATTGTTACAGCGAAGATTAAAATTAGGCTATAACCGCGCCGGTAGATTAATTGATCAATTGGAAAGAGCAGGCGTAGTAGGACAGCACGAAGGCAGCAAGGCTCGTGAGGTACTAATACCAGATGAATATACGCTGGAACAATTCTTGAACGATTTTCATAACAATAGAAAATAGATTTAATGAAAAAATGGTATTCTGTAATCGCAATCATGTTTTTTGCGGTTTTACTCAAAGCGCAGGTAACCGATGAAAACGCTAAACAACTTTTAGATGCAGTTAAGAACAAATACACTGCTTACAATTCTATACAGGCTGAGTTTAAAATGACACTCGTTGATAAAGCATCAGACTTTACCGATGTAACCGAAGGCAAACTTTACCTTAAACAGAAAATGTTTAAACTTGATATCGGCGAACAAGAAATTATGAGCAATGGCAAGGACTTGTGGATTCATTTAAAATCAGTAAAACAAGTACAAATTCAAACCTATGATAAAACCACCATGGAAGAATCATTCGGAATTGCGCCAAACGAAATTTTTAGCATAAATAAAGATGATTTTGACTACCGCTTAAGCGGCGAGAAAACCATCAATTCTCAATTGTGCTCCGAAATTGAATTAACTCCAAAAGACAAAGAGAAATTTTATTATATGGTGAAGCTTTACGTTGTTAAAAGTAACAACGAAGTTGTAAAGGCACATTTTTATGAAAAAGATGGTATTGAGTATGAATTTGAACTCTTAAAGCAAACCCCAAATACTAATTTGTCAGATTCATTCTTCATTTTTGACAAATCAAAATATGGTAATGATTTACAAGTTGAAGACCTTAGAGATTAGTAACAAAAAAATTTATTTTACAATATTTTTTAAAGCCGCATTTTTTGCGGCTTTATTTTTTTTAGCTAGTTGTGGTCAAAATCAAATTACATATTACTCAATTAATGGCCAAACAATGGGTACTACCTATCATATAACTTTTGAAGGTAGCCAACCAAACAAGCTAAAGGCTGAAGTAGATAAT
>JBMYOR010000231.1:0-5142 GCA_049599535.1 Bacteroidia bacterium
GCTGTCAAAATTTTCCGCAATAAGGCTTTCAATTTTCGCCCTATCGACGGCGGGGCCATATCGATAGCGGTCACTGATAAGATTGATGCCATTGTAAGCAGCCCCAAGCAATACACATTTTCAGTTCCTGAGAACGCCCATTGGAGCACCATTAGGCATATTAAAAAAGATGTTGGTACTCAGCTAAACAAAGCATTGGCTGCGCTTGAAGAAGAAAACCCAAGCACCCTGCAAGATGTACTTACCAGTATAAACTACAATCGTAAAGTAGGGCAAAAGACCATAGCCGATAGCAAATGGATACTACTCATTCAGCATTTTGAGAATATACCTTTACGTGATGAAAACTTTGAGTTCCCAGACCTATTGGGTGCTGCATACGAGTACCTAATAAAATACTTTGCTGATAGCGCAGGTAAAAAAGGTGGTGAGTTTTACACCCCTACCGAAGCAGTAAGGTTGCTGGTAAACATTCTAAACCCACAAGAAGGTATGGATGTATATGACCCAACAGTGGGTAGCGGTGGTATGCTTATACAAAGTAGGCATTGGGTTGAAGAACATGGCGGTGACACCAAAAGACTTACCGTTTATGGGCAAGAAGAAAATGGCACCACATGGTCACTTTGTAGAATGAACATGCTGCTGCATGGTATCTACGATGCTGACATTCGCAATGGTGATACACTAATGAACCCATTGCACCGCGATAAACACGGAGAGCTAAGAACTTATGATAGGGTTATTGCCAATCCACCTTTTAGCCAAAACTACAGCAAGGCAGGTATGGAGTTTCAAGAGCGTTTTCATACTTGGATGCCTGAAAGTGGTAAAAAAGGAGACCTAATGTTTGTGCAACACATGGCTAGTGTGCTAAAGAACAATGGTAAGCTAACCGTAGTAATGCCACACGGTGTATTGTTTAGGGGTGGTGCAGAGAAAGAAGCTCGTGAAAAGTTTATACGCAAAGGGCAATTGGAAGCCGTAATAGGCTTGCCCCCAGGCTTGTTTTATGGCACAGGCATACCTGCAAGTGTATTGGTAATTAATAAGCAAGATGCTGATACTAGAGACCAAGTGCTCTTTATAAATGCAGACCGTGAGTATAAAGAAGGCAAAAAGCAAAACAAGCTTCGTCCTGAAGATATTGAAAAAATAAGCTACGTGTACAACAACCAACTGCAAGTGCCTAAGTACAGCAGAATGGTAGGTATTGATGAGCTAGAAGCCGAAGACTTTAACCTAAACATACGCCGCTACGTTGACAACAGCCCACCACCTGTAAAGCATGATGTTACTGCCCATTTGTATGGCGGTATTCCTGTAGATGAAGTAGATGACCTTGCGCCCTACTGGAAAGTGTTTAAGGGTTTACGAAACGACCTTTTTACTAGCTATAAAGATGGCTACCTAAACTTTGCCCAAGCTATTGAAGACAAAGCCCAAATAAAGGAGCTTATTGAAAACCATAACGATGTGGCCCAAGTAAAAAGCCAATACCAAGGTTTGGTAGATGATTGGTATAATACAGCCCTGCCCCAGCTAAAGGCTTTGCCCAACAACCAAAAAGTATTTGACTTTAGAGCTGCATCTATTAGCACTTTTAGCACAGCTTTGCTACAAGCAGGTTTGCTTGACGAGTTTAAATGCCACGGTTTGTTTGCCAATTGGTGGAACGAGCTAAAGAGCGATTTTAAATCGGTAGCAGCAAGTGGATGGGGAGCTGAGCTAATACCTGACGATGAATTGATAGCAAGTGAGTTTCCTGAAATAGTAGAAAAAGCAGAAGCAAACAGCCAACGCATTGCAGAGCTTGAAGCATTGATAGCAGAAGCTGATGCCCAAGACCCTGACAATTTTGAAGAAGGCGAAAGCGGCATACTACCCAAAGCCATAAGCAAAGAGCTTAAAGCAAGGCAAAAAGAACTAAAGAAAGATAGCAGTCCAAGTGCCAAAAAAGAATTGCTAGAAATGGATGCACAGCTAAAGGCTGACAAAGCTCTGCGAGATGAACTGAGTAAATGCAAAAAAGAGAACAGCAGTATTGAAAAACGCAAAGAAGAACTAGTGGCAGCAGCAAGGCAAAAGATTACAGCTGAAACAGCAGAGCAATTGATATTAGCCCGTTGGAAAAGCCTAATGGACACCTTACTTGCCGACTACCTAAAGCAGCCCATACGCAGTTTGGTAGAGAGCATTGAAGGCATTTATAGCAAATACCATGTTACGGTTACCCAACTTACCCAAGAGCGCGATGCAGCAGCGGAACAATTGAATAGCTATTTAAAAGAGTTGGGATATGAATAGGTCTTTTAGAATTGAAGATTGTTGCGATATTCTTGATTCGAAAAGGGTTCCAATAAATGGAGAAACAAGAGATGGAATGAAGGGGAATATCCCTTATTATGGTGCTAATGGAATCCAAGGATACATTAATAAATACATTTTTGACGAACCATTAATTTTAATGGCAGAAGACGGGGGGAATTTCGACGATTACAATGAACGCCCTATTTGTTATAAAGTAGAAGGAAAATCTTGGGTGAATAACCATGCTCATATTCTTAGGGCGAAAACAGGTTTTAATCAAGAATACATATTTTACAGTTTAGTACATAAGAATATAACAAATGTTATAAAGGGCGGAACTCGAAGTAAACTAAACGGCTCTGAGTTAAAAAACATCCAAATAGTACTCCCCCCACTACCCCAACAAAAGAAGATAGCCAAAATACTGGGTACTGTAGATGCACAGATAGAAGCAACCGAAAAGCTAATTGCCAAATACGAAATGCTAAAAGAAGGTTTGCTGCACGACCTTTTTACCCGTGGCATTGATACCACTACTGGCAAACTACGCTCCCACCCCAAACAAGCCCCACATCTCTACAAAAACTCTCCTTTGGGTTTAATTCCAAAAGAGTGGGAAGTGAAGAAGTTGGGGGAAGTTACAAGCTATGTGGATTATCGTGGCCGTTCTCCAATAAAAAGCGATAAAGGCATTTTATTAGTCACCGCGAAGAATATTAAGTTCGGGTTCATTGATTACGAAGCTTCTAAAGAATATGTGGAAATCGAAAATTATGAACAAACTATGTCTCGTGGTTACCCTAAAATTGGAGATATATTATTCACAACTGAAGCACCTTTAGGAAATGTTGCACAGGTTGATATGGAGAATATTGCATTGGCTCAAAGGGTTATTAAATTTAGATGTGATAAATCTGTTCTTAAAAACACATTTTTAAAACACTCGATAATGTCTTCATATTTTCAAAATTCTTTAAAAGCAAACTCCACAGGCAGCACTGTTGAAGGCATAAAAGGTAGCAAACTTCATAAAATATCTATTTTAACACCGAGTTTGGCTGAACAAAAAAGCATGACCCAAAGACTTGATGGCATAGGAAATAAAATGGAAATCTCAAACAACGAACTCACCAAACTCCAAACGCTAAAAAAAGGCTTAATGCAAGATTTGTTGGGGGGTAAAAGAGAAGTTTCGAGTTTTTAGTTTCGAGTTTAAAGTTAAAATAAATATTATGAAAAAATCAGTTTTACTTATAATACTACTATGCACTGTAGTACTAGGTTATGGTCAAAGAAGTATTAAAAAACATCAAGTTGAAGAAATAGGATATCACAAAAATGTTGTTTTGAAGCCATTAAACAATTCGCTTATCCATAATGGCTTAGAAGTGAAGATAAACCCCATTTCTGCTGATGATTTAAATGCCCAGTTTAATAAAGAAGTTAATATCGACGGAAAGTTTGATTATGCCGTTTACACAAAGTCAAGACAAACTTACTTTCTTAAAAAAAGGGGAAGGAAAAGAGAAAAGTCAGATTTTGAGTTCTACCTTGAAGGAATAGAGTGGCTTCTTGAAAATAATTCGATTAACCAAACCCAATACAATGAGCTATACTCTCAAATTATAAAAACTTATTCACCTGATGCTTTCGCAAACTTTAATACCGCAATAAGTTATAATAACCCCTATCATATTAACGGGAAATATCTTAATGTTTTTGAAATTGAACTATACAACCCTACCGACAACTTTATTACGCTCAAAGAAGAATTGATTATTCAAAACGGCAATAAAACTTACAATGCTCTACCAAGTAACGAAATAGTTGAACCCCTAACCCGAAGCGGAAGCATTAATGCTAACAAAGGTCAACTACTACAAAGGCATAATTTAAAATACAATACTACCATACCACCAAAAAGCACAGTAAAAAAGCTATTTGCAACCCTGCCTATTGATTTTAAAGCTGATTATTTGAATATTTACCTTATGGGTTCTGAAGGTAAAATGCAATGGGAAGTAGTACAAACAATTACCACTCTTGATGAGAACTATAGCTATTTTGAGTTTAATGTTGATATGTCATGCGAAGGATACTCAATTGAAGACCGTCAAAGTTTTAGTGTTTTGACAAATAAGCCATCCAATATTTTTCTCAACCAGGGTCAACTATTTATTGAAGAAAAGGAATTGGATACCGATTTCCAAATTATTGGAATTACGATTTACAATGATGAATTTTATTTTGGTGGTATTCCTTTGAAAAAGGGAAGTGCATTTTTAGATATAGCAAAAGGAAGGCGCGAAACGATTTCATTAAGGTTATCAGCTATAACGGATTTGGAAAAGAAAGTTAAGAGATAGGGAATTATAAATTCTCTTAATATCAATTGATAAAAATAAAATTGTAAATAATATTAACGCTAGGGGTTAATGAAAAATACTACCTTTGCATGGTAATTGACTACAAGAACAACAGACTACGTAAGAGTGTCTCAACGCTTAAAGAAATTGCCAAGAATTATGGGAACAATGCTAAAAAAGTCAATCAGAGAATACAAGAGCTCACATCTGCCACAACTCTTGAAGACATTAGACCATTACCTGGACCTAAGTGTCATGAATTAACTGGTGAGTATGAAGGTAGTTTGGCGGTATCCGTATCACCAAACCACCGTATAATTTTTGAACCTGCTAACGACCCAATACCTACCAGTATTGATGGTGGACTGGATTGGGCACAGGTAACAGAGATTTTGATTACTGCCATAAATATTGACTATCACTAAAAGGAAAGGAGAAATGAGCTACAAAACCTTAGAAGAAATTG
>JBMYOR010000232.1:0-5107 GCA_049599535.1 Bacteroidia bacterium
CTCATCTTTTAATTTTATGGTACAACTCCCGATACCCCTAAAGTTTAAAATGTTGGTGAATGGCCAAGCAGCGGTGTTTATTTTAAATATTCAAGGTCAACTAATACTTAATAGCGAAGTCATTTTTTAGAAGGTCTTTTTCTAAAGCCATATTTTTCATCGAAACCGTGTGATTTTACTTTACCTAAATCATCAAGTCCGCCATCGGTACTCTCATTATTGGTTAATACACCGCCATTAAATTGAGCCAGCTCTTGATAGCAAGTGTGCGGATCGAACTGCTTGTAAAACTGAAACTCTTTTAAAATTGGGTTTACTATAAACGCTGTTTTGTACTTATACTCAAACTCAAGGCTATGTATGGTATACTCTGTAGTATGCCAATACGCATAAGCCGGATAAACAAACACAGGGGCCTTTAACTTATGAAAATAATAACCGTATTGATTAGATGTTGTGCTAAGCTCAGAAAACTTATTAATATTTGGGTTTACTACTAAACTCATTTTATTAGGGTAATACGATTCTAACAGCTGCCTTTCGTACGCCCTAAAAGCATCGGCTTTATAAAATGTATTGGCGTTTTCTACCTCATTATTTACCACATGTAGCACCCTAATTCCGAAATATACTTTACCGCAAAAGCCTAAACCAAATTTATGCGCATAATAGTGTTCTTTATATAAACCAGTCTTTTTCTTTATATAACTTCTAGCTTTTTGATTTGAAAAAATCAGACCTTCTAAGCCTTTAAAATCACTAGGCGTATCAATTACTTTTAAGTCTTCATTTCTAATATAAATATTAGCTTTATCCTGACCCAAAGCCTGCAAACCATCATAGTAATCTTTATACTTTGTTATTATTTTCATATATTATTTTGTAGGCGTTGGGAATTTTTCTAAATAGGTTCAATTCAAATTTCATTTGTTCCGAGTAATTGAAATCACTTGTTTTCGGTAAGTAACTATACACTTGAGGCCATTGAAAGACTTTATGGTCAAATTCCTAAATTCCATATACTATTTTACTCAACAACTCCGTAGCACATGTATTTTAAGTTAAGATACTCATCAATGCCGTACTTAGAACCTTCGCTACCAAAACCGCTCTCTTTTATACCGCCAAATGGCGCTACCGCGGTTGAAATCAATCCTGTATTAATACCTACCATTCCGTATTCAAGTGCCTCGGCTACCCTCCAAATTAAGGCATAATCACGACCATAAAAGTAGGCCGCCAACCCATACTCTGTATTATTTGCCATTTTAACAACATCACTCTCGGTATTAAATTTATATATTGGGGCAACAGGCCCAAATATTTCATTACTCGATATTTTCATTTGCTCGTTTACGTTACCCAAAACTGTAGGCTCGTAAAAATTTTTATTTACCAAACTTGTTTTTCCGCCAAGCAGCACTGTAGCCCCTTTACTTTTTGCATCAAAAACTAAATCATTTACTTTTTTAATTGCATTTTGGTTAATCATTGGCCCTATTATAACATCACTATTAATTCCATTACCCACTTTAAGCTTACTTACCTTTTGAGTAAACTTACTAATAAACTCATTATATACATTGGCTTGAACGTATATACGGTTGGCGCATACGCAGGTTTGACCCGCATTACGGTATTTGCTAGCAATTGCTCCGTCTACAGCAGCATCAATATCAGCATCGTTAAAAACTATAAAAGGTGCATTACCGCCAAGCTCAAGTGATAATTTTTTTACGGTGCTGGCACATTGCGTCATTAGTTTTTTACCAACGGCGGTTGACCCCGTAAATGATACTTTTTTTATTAGCTTGTTGCTCGATAATTCGGCCCCAACTACGTGGGGCTGATTAGTAGTAATTACATTGAAAACGCCTGCCGGAAACCCCGCTTGATGGGCCAATTCGGCTAAAGCCAAAGCTGATAATGGTGTAGCCTCGGCAGGTTTAATTACTACAGTGCAGCCGGCAGCTAAAGCTGGGGCTACTTTTCGAGTTATCATGGCGTTCGGAAAATTCCACGGTGTAATGGCAGCGCAAACGCCCACAGGTTGTTTTAAAACCATTATGCGTTTATCTACACCATGGCCCGGTATTATATCTCCATAGGTGCGCTTGGCTTCTTCGGCAAACCACTCTACAAATGATGCGCCGTATAAAATCTCTGCCTTAGCTTCAGTTATGGGCTTACCCTGCTCTAAGGTTAAAATCTTTGCTAAATCATCAGCATTTTCAATTTGTAGGTTATACCAATTTCTCAAAATTTTTGACCTATCAGCAGCAGATAATTTGCGCCAAGTTTTAAAAGCCATACTCGCAGCACTTATTGCCTTTTTTGTTTCGGCAAGGTGCATATTTGGTACCTGAGCCAAAACATTATTACTGTAAGGATTAATAACATCAAAAACTTGATTTGATGTCGCGCACTCCCAATTACCATTTATAAAGGCCTTATTTTTATACAGAGAAGGGTTATTTAAATCAATCATTATGCTGTGTTTTAAAATTCAAACTTGTTAAAACCAATTAAGAATTAACAGAACATTTTATACAATAAATATAAGCCAATATCCACTTTTAAATTATCAATTCCATTATTTTGACATTCAAATAAAGCTATGAGGTTTTTATTCATCATTTTACTTCACTTTCCGTTGCTATTGTATAGCCAAAATCAGAAATACTCATGGGCCGATAAAAACATTAAATCATTTATGTTTTATCAGGCCTACAGCGAAATGGGACGCACGCAATGGCTAAGCTACACCAATTCTGACAATGAGTTAGACCTTATATCATTCGAGTACCGAACATTAGTATCTATAGCCTATCTTACAAAAATTAACTTATACAGCAAAAGCGATTATTTTTCAATATCAATTGCCCCTAATGTTTCACTTCAGTTTAACGAGCTTTTTGAAGATTTATACTTACAAAACTATTTAGATGGCATGGCCCTTGGTATTATACCTGCTTTAGAACCCTTTTTAGATTTTAATTTAGGCAATAGATCTACCTATAATTCAACTCATAAATATGGTATATCGGCAGGCATTGGTTTTAAAGCCGGTCTGTTTTTTAATGACATAACCAATATGAAAGTGCAGCCTGTGTATTCTCCTAGAATTAGAATTGGGTTTACACAAACTTTAAATTTTACAAAATACAGCACAATTGGCTTTTACTTAACATCAGGCATTTATAGCAGTAATCAAAGCCAAAATATATTAAATTTTGACCTTGCTCGAAATGGGTTACTAGGTATTAGTTTAAACTACACCATGGGTTACAAAACCGATAAATTCTTTTTTTAAAATGAGCAAAACATCAATTATTGTAGCTGCACTCCTTTTTAGTTTTAGTCTATTACACGCTCAAAACCCTAATTATTACTTAAAATCTGATAATATCACAAGGTTTAATTCCTTGCCTCAATTATTTAAAGCTGACTATTTTGAGCACCTAAACGCTTATAAAAACGAACCAAGATTAATTAGACTTACGCAACAAAGTTTTATTAACTCATCGGTAATGTATGATTACCAAAAAGTAAATAGCGGACAGGTACTTTTTAATACAGAATTAGACCTACTTTTTACTCAAATTGCTACTTTAATTCAAAGCAAAAACAGCCTACCCAATTTTGAAGTTTTTGTGTTGAAAACGGGCATGATAAACGCGTTTGCATCAGATAATGGTAATATATTTTTTACAATGGGTTTATTATCAAGGCTTAATTCTGAAGCTGAAATAGCCGCAGTGCTTTGCCATGAAATAAGCCATTACATTTTAAAGCACAGTACCAAAGGCATTACCAAAGAGATTAAATCTCACCTTGACATTGGCACATTGCGAGATACAACAACTACTTTTTCGGAACGTGAGGGTGCCCATAATTATTCACAATCTTTTGAATTACAGGCCGACTCACTGGGATTTGAATTTATGATTAAATCGGGCTACAATACACAAGCTTTTATTGGAGTACTTAATATTTTGGCAAAGGCCCAAGTACCCGCCAATGACCTGCCTAAAAAATATAATATTCCATTTGTTAACCTTAATATGGCTGACCATTATGCCAATGATAGCTTACAAATTATTGATATTGAAATAACAAAAAAACGTGAGAGTAGCTCGCACCCAAGCCTTGGCGCAAGAGAAAAACAAATAAACGAGTACCTGAACAAATCATCAATCAGCTCAATCAATTCAAATTTTATCACAACCAATTCGGCAAACTTTAAAAAGCTCATAAAAAAGGTACAATACACTACAACTGAGTACTACAATTTTGAAAAATCAGCTATTGAAGGTTACGCACACGCCCTTGCTATGTATAATGAATTTGAAAACGATGCATTTATTGGTTTTCACACCATTTCTTACTTTTTTCAAATAGGCCAATATTATTATGATTCTGCCATATACAAGTTTAACGAATACGGTATTTATCAAAAGTTTCATTCAAAATTTAACGAGCTTGATTTAGCTATAATAAACTACAGCATTGCCACAATTGCTGATAGCATATATAATGATACTTGCTTTGAAAGGCTAAAATACTGGTCGATGAACTACTTGAATAAGGTTAAAATTTTTAATGAAAAAGATTTATTTAATCTTACGCAAGAAACTAGGCCAACACTAATGGATAAAGAGCAAGAACTACCGCTTAAAAAAGTGCAAAATCTAATAACAAAACTGAACATTGATAAAGTTAAAAGAGACTTTATAAACCACAAAAAACACAATACCATTTTAGATTCATTTACGTATCAAAGCTTTAATTTTAAAAAGGGCCTTTTACTTATTACTCCAAACGCATATTATTTAGATGTCTCGTCAAAATCACTACTAAATGTAAATAAGAGCATTGATTTTACACAAACACTCAATAGCAAAACTGCCGAGCTATTAAGTAAAACGGATACTAAATATAATTCTGCATCGAGCCATAATATTGAATATTATGATCAAATACTCAAACTCAATTTTATTACTCAAAATGCCCGCTATAACGATTCGATCTTTTATATATCAAATTTTACACAAATTGACCCCCACAACCAACAACTCTTATTTAACAGCCCCGATTTAGTAATTAA
>JBMYOR010000233.1:0-5106 GCA_049599535.1 Bacteroidia bacterium
AGTTGAATGAGTTTACCCACCAAGTATTATTTAATCTTAAAAAAAGAGCGATACTGAATTGTAATCGCTCTTTTTATATTTTCAAAATTTTATTAGGTTCTTCATGCACTCATCAATAAGACCAATACACCTAAAAGTCTGTGTTTAGCTTATATCAGCGCCTTTGAGTACATCAACTACTGCATTGGCCATTTTATTTTCCTCATCAAGCAAAGGGTTAATCTCTGTAATTTCAAGCATTTTACATTTATCGTGGTGATAAAATGCATTAAGTAATTCAGAAGCTTCGCCTTTTGTTAAACCTTCTTTTACCGGGGTTCCTGTTCCTCTAGAAATACTCGGATCTAAGCTATCAACATCAAAAGTTACATATAACACATCAATGTTTTTCAGGTGATCTAAAGTTCTATCAATTACATTTTTAACCCCAGCCTTATTAATATCCTTAGGCTCAAAATATAAAATGTTATGCTGGTTTATAAGGTCCCACTCGGGCTGTTCTAAATCTCTAATTGATATAAAAACCAATTCTTCTGCATTAATCTTTGGGCTTAAACTTTCACCTCCAATGCTTTTAAATTCATTCCAAAAATCTACTTGATCTTTTACCGGTTCTGCATCACCAATTTTTTTGTTGTCAAAACCACAAAGTGCGGCCAAAGGCATGCCGTGAATATTAAACGATGGGGTAGAGTAAGGGCTATGCAAATCAGCATGAGCATCAATCCAAATTACCCCAATTTTAGCATTAGGATGTGCTTTTCTGAGTCCACTTATGCTGCCCACGGCATTAGAGTGATCACCTGCAATTACTATTACCTTATCATCATCATCTTTATAAAGCTGAGCTGCTTCGGTACAGGTTTCTTCATTAAAGTCTAAAATCTGCCTTAAATAGTCACCTTTATATTTATCAGAGTTTGCGTATAGCTGATGATCATTTTCGAGTAAAGCAATTTCCTTATCATTAAATAAAGGGTAATTGTGCTCTGAGCAAGCTACTCTTAAGGCAAATGGTCCGAGCTCGGCACCTTTTTTTCCTGCACCAAGGCCTGATGCACTCACTAGTAGTTTTGTTTTCATATACTTTTGCTAAACTAAATTGTAGAGTTAATAGAGTCTTGTAAAAGACCCCACAAACTTACTAAATGAAAAATCGATACATTGATTTAATAAAGCAAACCTTTGATTGGCCAGTGTTTGATCTTGAGCTTGATAATGATGAGCTGAGTGTGCACGGTATCAATGTTAGCGAAATAGCCGAAAAATATGGTTCTCCACTTAAGGTATTTTATTTACCAAAGATTAGGGAGCAAATTGAAACGGCAAGGCACCTTTTTAATACATCAATGCAAAAACTTAATTATGAAGGCAGCTACACATTTTGCTATTGTACTAAAAGTTCGCACTTCTCATTTGTTTTAGATCAGGTGTTGGCTAAAAATGGGCATCTCGAAACATCTTCGGCCTTTGATATGCATTTGATTTCATCGTTGTTTAAGCAAAATAAAATACCAAAGGATAGGTTTATTTTATGTAATGGCTACAAGGTTGAAGAGTACAAACAAAAAATTGCTGATTTTTTAAATTCAGGTTTTAATAATGTTGTTCCTATTTTAGATAATATGGACGAAGTTGATTTTTACAATGAACATGTAAATCAACCTTTTACTTTGGGCTTAAGAATAGCAGCTGAAGAAGAACCAAATTTTAGTTTTTACACCAGTAGGTTGGGTATTAGATACAAAGATTTAAAGAGTTTTTATTTGCAAAAAATTAGGCCAAATAAAAAAGCGAATCTAAAAATGCTGCACTTTTTTATAAATACAGGTATACGAGATACAGCTTATTATTGGAACGAGCTTAATAAGTGTATACAGGTATATTGCGATTTGTGGGAAGTGTGCGAAACCATTGACTCTCTCGATATTGGTGGTGGTTTTCCGGTGGCTAACTCATTAAACTTTGAGTTTGATTATGAATATATGGTTTACGAAATATTATCGGTAATTAAGGCTCGTTGCGACGAAAGGGGCGTGCCAGTGCCCAATATTTTTACCGAGTTTGGGAGCTATACTGTAGCCGAGTCTGCTTTTAATATTTTTAGTGTACTTGGCGAAAAAGACCAAAACGATGCAGAGAAATGGTATATGGTAAATGGTTCGTTTATCAATTCAATGCCTGATGTTTGGGCTATTGATCAGCGTTACATATTATTAGCCGCCAATGGTTGGAAAAACGAATACCAACGTGTAAATCTGGGTGGTTTAACTTGTGATTCAATGGATTACTACAATTCTGAGGCACACTTAAACCAAATATTTTTACCTAAAAAGCAAAAAGGAGAAAATCTTCATTTAATATTTTTAAATACTGGGGCATATCAAGAGTCCTTAAGTGGTTATGGAGGTATTAAGCATTGTTTAATTCCATCGCCAGGTATTTTACTTATTGATGAGGTAGATGGTAAACGCACCTTTAATATGTTTAGAGACCAGCAAAGGCCTGAGGGCATGCTCAATGTTTTAGGTTATTAACATTAAAAGGAATAAAAGTTTGGTTCAAGTCAAGGCTATTTTTACTTTTGCACCCTTAATTTTTTAGTGATGGCCAAGAAAGCGACAAAAAGAGAATTAAAAAGAAAGACTAGAGCGGGAGCAAGAAAAGTTCTTTTGAGTAAGTCTACCAAAAAAAGCTATTTACGACCTGATGCCTACAAAGTGGCTGAAGAGTCTAGTGCATCTAACGATAACGAATAGCTAAAAATTTAGCTTAAAGATATAACCGTTACCTAGTTTAGGTAACGGTTTTTTCGTTTAGTAACTTAGTTGTAGTTTCGATGAATTGTTGAAATTTACCGACCAATTGTTTGAAATTTGAATCAAACAATTGAAAATGCGAGTTGAGCAAAAGCCAAAACTCCAAATGCGCCATCGATTAGTTTGGGTGGGTGCAGGAGTTTTTACAATAGGCATAATACTATTTACAATTTTTTATACTGGCCTTTCAAAAATTACAAAGGCTACAGTACTTCAAGAAAACTGCTGGACAGGCGAAAAAAATCAGAATTTTTTTAACGATAAAAACTGGTCGTTGGGCCATGCACCTGATTTTAATGAAAAAGCTGTTATTGACATTATTAGCGAAAAACCAATTGAGATTGGAAAAAAAGACAACATTGAAATTGGTGAGCTCGAAATTAAAAGTGGGGTAAAGCTTGTAGTTAAAGGCAATTTACAAATTTCAAATCATGCATCGCTGCACTCATTTGGAAGTGCTATTCAACTTGAAGGTAATCTAAATATTGGTTTTGGTTTGTTTCTACTAAATCAGTCTGAATTAAATGTATTAAAAGGGGCAGAGCTTAAGGTAAATAAAGATATTACAGTTGAAAATGCAAGTATATATGTTAATGGAGGCTTAGTTACAAGTAGTGAGCTTGAATTGCGCAGAAAAAATGGACATCTAGTCATAAACTCAGGTAAGGTGCAGGTTTTTAATACACTTGGTATTTTTAATTCGAGTGAGGCTATAAATAAAGTTGAAGTATATGATGGAATACTTGAAGTACTGGGGTATATATCTTATCAAAAACAAAATGAAAGTCAAATAAACAATGGGCAATTAGTTACCCATGGAGGAACCGTTATAATTGGTGGCTTAGATCGTAATTCTAATGACTTTTACATCCCTTCAAGTTATACTATTATTCAAAATGGTGGAGCAATTGAATTTACCCATGATTTGGTATTTGATACGCTGAATGCTAATGACTTAATTGCTTTTTATGGCGATAATACAGTATTGTGGAATGAGAATGATGCTTATTTGAGAAAAAATGAAAATGACGTAGTAAGAGTTAAATATAATAATAAGGAGTATTGGCTAAGTAATAAGGTTTGGAATAGTAAGGCAGCAATGCCAGGTGTTAGCGACCATTGGATTGAGAAAGGTAAAATTGGTGAAAAAGACGCAACTTGCAACTGCGTCAATACAGTTAATTGGAATTCAAATTATAAGTATGTAAGAGATAATAAAAACCATGAAATATTTGTGATGTATAATGATGTCATTTACCGCATGAATGCCACGGCTACCATTACAAAAGGTAATGTGCCTAGCGAAAATAAATGGGCCTGGGTAAAATGGTATGAGTGTAATAGTGATGTTAAATTTTATAACGACAAGTTTAAATCAAATGGTGGTGAGCTAATATTAAATGGTGCTTTGACGATTAGAGAGCCACTAATTATGCCTAATACTAAGTTGAGTATTGGTAGTGGCAATAATTTAGTTATAAATAAACCTGTTAATGTTGGTGATTTTTATATTTCGAATAAAGCCAGCATAAAACTAAATGCAACAATTAGCGTAAACGGAAATATTGAAATACAGGCACAAGATCCTTTTACAGGCAAAGGGCGAGTTAAATTAATAGGTCAAAATAAGCAAACATTTTATGGCGGTAATGAAATTACACTGAGCAAACTTGTATTGAACAAGGATAGCGGTGATGTATTTTTTAAGCAAAACTTACGGATTAAAGATTCTTTAATATGGCAGAGCTCTACACCTTTACATGCTATGGCTTTTAATAGCTTTAAACCTGGGGCCGGAAATAATGCCGTTTTAAAATTTGATAGCAATGCCACCTTTGCAGGTAAAGGTTGGGTTAATGGTCCGGTAAGAAAGCTGGCACGCGATGAATTTATATTTCCGGTAGGTAATAGCGAAAGATCAGCCTATATTGAGTTGAGTAAGCCTCAAGACTCATCATTATACCAGGTTGAATATTCAACAGGATACCCGCCCAATTACAATGCACTAAATAGTGGTTTAAAATACATTTCGCAACTTGAATTTTGGTCAATAAATGCCATTTACGGAGACGCAAATGTGGTACCCACCGTATATTGGGAAAATGCCGATTGGAGTTGTATTGGTTCAGCTGAAGATTTAATAGTAGCTGGATTAATTAATAATGAGTGGAGTTCACTTGGGTTACGTTTTTATAAAGAAGATGATAAGAAAGGAAGTATAACCGCACAAAAAACGATTGCCAATTCACAATTAATAACCTTTGGCAGCAAAAGTGTTTTAAACCCA
>JBMYOR010000234.1:0-5089 GCA_049599535.1 Bacteroidia bacterium
ATATACTTCATCAATTAATTCAATTAACTCAAAGGCAGTTTTTTCTATTTTTACCTGATTGGTTTCAATCCTTGAAATGGTAATTAAATCCTCGAGTATTGCGGTTAAGCTATCGGCATTTTTAGCCGCTTTTTTTAAAAACCTTTTTCTAATTGCTTCATTCTCATCAGCGCCATCAATTAGGGTGTGTATGTAGCCCTGAATTCCGAAAACTGGGGTACGTAACTCATGTGCTACACTGCCCAAAAAATCTTTCCTAAATTGCTCAACTTCTTTCAGTTTTACAATTTCGCTCGATTTTTCATTTAGCAGTAGTTTCACTTCATCATCAATCCACTTAATGTTAAATGTATGATCAAAAGGATCATGCTCAGACCTACCTTTTCGACTGGCCCTAATATTGCTCCAAACTTGCTCTAAACCCTTAAAAACTAATAAAAACAACAACACTCTAAAAAGCACGTACAAAACGCCAAACAGCAAAAGCAAAACAGTAAGTGCAGTTACCATTTTTACCTTTAAGGTAAAAAGCACAATAGCGTTTATAGCTGTTAAAATGCTGGTAAATATTAAAGATACCTTATTGTTGGTTACGTTCATTCACTATTTTGGCAGCTCAAACTTATAACCTACGCCTTTAATCGTTTTAATAAGTGCCCCATCAATTTTTTCTCTAATTTTTCTTACATGCACATCAATCGTTCTATCGCCAACATAAACATCGTTGCCCCAAATATTATCGAGTATATCGTTTCGGCTAAAAACCTTTCCTGGGTTCGATGCCAATAGGTACAGCAACTCAAACTCTTTACGGGCAAAGTGAATTCTATCGGTTTTGTATACCACTTCAAACGATTTTCTGTCAATTGCCAAATCTCCAAAAATAAGCTCTTCGTCTTCCTTTTCTTTTTCTTTTCGTTTTAGAATAGAGCGCAACCTGCTTAATAGTGCACCGGGCTTAATGGGCTTATTCAAATAGTCATCGGCACCAGCGCTAAATCCCGCAATTTCTGAGTACTCTTCAATTCTAGCGGTTAAAAATATAATGTAAGCGTTTTCGAGCGCCGGATCTTTTCTCATTTCTTGACATGCCTGAATACCATCCATATAAGGCATCATAATATCGAGCAATACAATATCGGGCACCTCTTTTATGGCTACATCTACAGCATCTTTACCATTGCGCGCCTTTACTACATCGTATCCTTCTTTTTGCAAGTTATATTCAAGAATTTCAAGAATATCTTCTTCATCATCAACTATTAAAACCTTTATATCATTTGCCATAAAAATGGGTTTATTTTACTTTAAAACGTATTTAAACTTATAGTTAAGTGATTGCAAAATTGCGGGCTTAAACCAGTGGTTAACTCAAATCTCTATTAAGTTTTTGTTATGATTCAATTCGTAATAGAAGGTAGTTTGTTAACAAATTAGTATTTTTAAAATTAGTTAAGGCAAAAACATGAGACGAATAGGGTTAATACCTTTTTACAAGCTTACCCTTGCTTGGAGCTTGGGCATATTAATAAACAAAGTTCTACAGTTAACACCTAACCTCGCTTTTTGGAGTATTTGGGTATTATTGACTATATGCACCACTGTATTTGTAATTTTTAAAATAGCGGTAAAGCCATCTCTATTGGGCATTAAAAGCCTCGCTTTTTACGGTTTTGTATGGTTTACATCGGTGTTAATAAATAGTAAAAATAATCAACCCGCATTAAATATTAATGAGCCTTTGGCCGCCAAAACCATATTATTAAGGGCTACAACAAATAGCACTGCAAGGCAAAACGGTTTAAAAATAGTTGCTAAAGTAATTGCTCATAATAACAGTTTAGAATGGAAAAAAACACAAAACCCTGTGGGTGCAATTTGTTATCTAAAAGGTAAAAATCTAAACCCAATAAATGCGGGCGACGAGTTTATTATACCCGCCAAAAACATTGGTACTGTAAAGGCACCAAGCAATCCAAATCAATTTAATTATAAAGCCTACCTAGCCAATAAAAACATCTTTTTTCAAGCATTTATTGATTCAAATGAGTATGTTTTAACACACCGTGTTTCTTCATTTTCATTAATAACAACTTTTACAAAAATTAGAACCTGGATGTTGGGCAATCTTGCCTTTTTAAATAATGAGACCCGAGGTGTAGCCGAAGCCCTGGTTTTAGGTTATAAAGAAAACCTTGACCAAAATGTAAAATCTACTTTTTCGCAAACCGGTACAATGCATATTTTAGCTGTTTCAGGATTGCACGTTGGCATTATATACAAAGTAGTTGATTGGCTTTTATTCTTACTCTTAAAATTCAAACGTGGCAAACAACTAAAAATAGCTACTTTACTATTGGTTTTATGGAGCTATGCATTGCTTACCGGCTTACCGCCTTCGGTAATGCGGGCAAGTTTTATGTTTAGCTTAATTACTATCGGATCAACACTGAATAGGCCTAATAATGTGTTTAATAATGTATTTGCTTCGGCATTTTTCCTTTTGATATATGATGCCAACCTGCTTTTTGATGTTGGTTTTCAACTATCTTATTCAGCCGTAATTGGCATATTGGTGTTTCAACCTTTTTTTGCCAAAATATGGTATGTAAAAAACCCAATCATCAAATTTTTTTGGGATTTAATAACGGTTTCATTCGCTGCACAACTGGCCGTAGCTCCTTTAACTATATATTATTTCAACCAATTACCATTGATTTTCCCAATCTCTAATTTAATTGCGATTCCTGGTGCGTTTGCCATTGTTGCCTTAGGTGGTGTGCTGCAACTCGCAAATCTTATTAGCGATAAACTAACCTATATTATTGAAATCATATATCAATTTATACTGCAAATACTGGTAGACTCAATTGCTTGGCTAAGCACACTT
Organism: Bacteroidia bacterium; assembly: GCA_049599535.1. Lineage (GTDB taxonomy): Bacteria > Bacteroidota > Bacteroidia > CAILMK01 > JACPUW01 > JACPUW01. Next base: position 2,891 of record JBMYOR010000234.1, read on the forward strand.
CCGTTTACACATTTGGCACATTTAAAAATTGATATTTTACAATTATATATGCTAGTAATTTTTGTGGCACTGCTCTACGGAGTTTTACTCAACCGCAGTAAAAAAGCCCTATTTGCTGGCTTAATTTTACTGCTACTAGTTACTTGCTACTCAAACTATAAAAAATATTGGCTCGAACCCCATATACAATGGGCCCTAATAGACAGCTATAAAACCACAGCCATTGCTGTTAAAAAGCAAAAACAAGGCTCATTAGTTTTTTTAAACCAACAAGCTAATATTGGTTATGAAACCCAAGGTTTTTTTGTTGAATGTAAAAATATTGATACCGTAGCAACCCATAAAAACAATGCTAAACCTTACATTAAACGAAATCGTAACCTAATAGCCATTGGCAACGATGTTGTTTATTACAACCCCATACAGCGTTTAAAAGAAGTAGATTATTATATTTTTTCTAAAAATTCACTACCCGATAATCTATCAGATTTTAATGCCAAAAAGTGCATTTTTGATGCAAGTATTAAACCCAATTGGGTTTTAAAGAATAATCCCAAATTTGCAACCGCCCATTTTGTACAAAAAGATGGGGCATTTATTAAACTGAAACAATGAGCTTAGTAACATACAATACATTAAATAGGATTGGATACATAACCTTAAACCGACCTGAAAAACGCAATGCACTCAATAGCCAAATGGTTACTGAATTAAAAGAAGCTTTTTTAAAGGCTGAAAAAGATGATGCTTGTAAAGTAATTGTATTAAAAGCAAATGGTCAGGCATTTAGTGCCGGTGCCGATTTGGCTTATTTGCAAGAGCTACAGTCAAATACTTTTGATGAAAATTATGCCGATAGTAGCCACCTAAAAGAATTATTTGAGCAAATTTATTGGCATAAAAAAGTGATAATTGCCCAAGTTGAAGGGCACGCTATTGCTGGCGGGTGTGGTTTGGCAACAGTTTGTGATTTTGTTTTCTCAGTGCCTGAAGCATCATTTGGTTATACCGAAGTAAAAATTGGATTTGTACCAGCAATTGTAATGTTTTTCTTACTCAGAAAAATTGGAGAAAAACGATCAAAAGACCTACTGCTTTCAGGAAGACTAATTAACGCTGATGAAGCAGCAAACCTTGAATTAATAAACGAAGTTGTTGATGCTGATTCAATTGAAGATCATGTAAACAATTTTGCAGGAAAACTGGCAGCCACATGCTCGGCCGATTCTTTGGCACTTACAAAAGAAATGATTGCCAACATACAACACCTTGAAGGCAGCCAAGCACTTGACTATGCAGCAAAAAGCAATGCCCGCGCTCGAGATACTAGAGATTGTAAACGTGGAATTGCTGCTTTTTTGAATAAGGAAAAAATTAAGTGGTAGGCATCTAAACCGTATACCCTCTGCACATTTTTTTATGCCCTTTGAAAAGGTGCTCAATAAACTTCATTTATTTAAATTGCATTTTAAATGCATAAACCATACAATACTCAGTTGTTGGCTAATGAAATACTTGAGCAAAACCCCGTAATGGTTGCTAAAATTGCCAACGCCTGCAAAATTGATGAACTACAAGTACCCGTAGTATTTGAAGAAGTGCTTAAATTTTTGTGGTTAATTGGTGCACTTAATCAAAAGTTAACACCATCATTAATAACTGACAATGCCTGGCACGAATTCATTTTATTTACGCGCTTATATCATAGGTTTTGTGACAAGCATTTTGGTAGATATATACACCACAGCCCTGGCGGAAACGAAAACGAAAACCGCCGAAACTACTCAAAAACCATTCAGCTATATATTTTACATTTTGGCCAACCGCCTGAATTATATTGGGGCCACTTAGCCACCGAAAAATGGATCGATTCACAATGCGGATCGTGCTCTAATTAAAATAATAAAACTATGTACCTAGAAGGAAAAATTACCATTGACCCAGCTCAACTTACCAAAATTGAGAAAATTAAGCCGCAAAAAGCATTCAAAAAAATGCTGTTCTTTTTAACATCAGGGGCTATTTCTGATAAGGAAGAGCATGAAACTTTTCAAGCCGTTTCTATTTTACAGCAACTTAATATGTGTTTTAGAAATCAAGGTATTAACAATATTATTAATACTGATATAATACCATCCATGCAGCCATATGGATGTATAGATGATACACGATGGATGCATAAAAGAATAACCACTGATT
>JBMYOR010000235.1:0-5074 GCA_049599535.1 Bacteroidia bacterium
ACCACTTACTATAGTGATTATGATTATGCCTTAAATTTTGGAAACGAAAGTGATGTAGAAGGCTTTAGATGGAAATCGAGTATAATAAATTATAGCGTAAAACCCGAATTTACCTTTTTTGCTAATACTAACAATACTATCAAATTTGGGATGCAAAGCACTTTTTATGATTTTAAACCGGGTGAAGCTAGTTTCTCGAGTAGCGATGGCACTGAAAACAGCATTGGTTTAGATGATAAATATGCACTTGAAAGTGGCATATACCTTAGTAATGAGCAAAAAATAAGCACCAGATTAAAAGCCGAATATGGCCTGCGCTACTCGTTATACCAATTTTTATCACCGGGTAAGGTATATGAGTTTGCCGATGCACCTGAACTAGGCCAACGAAGGCCCATTGCCAATATTGATGATATTGATGAAGTAGGTATTGTATCAAACTACGGCAATTTAGAACCCCGAATGGCCTTAAACTACACCATAAACGAGAAAAGCTCAATTAAAGCCAGCTATAATAGAATGGCGCAATACATACACTTAATATCAAATACTACAGCAAGCACGCCGCTTGATGTTTGGCAGCCGAGCACCAACAATATTGCACCGCAATTGGCCGACCAAGTGGCTTTAGGCTATTTTAGAAACTTTGCAGACAATGCCTACGAAACATCGGTTGAAGTGTATTATAAAGACATGCAGAATCAAGTAGATTACATTGACAATGCCGAGCTTTTGCTTAATGAGTTTTTAGAAGGTGATTTACTTGCGGGCGATGGAAGAGCTTACGGACTTGAACTCTACATTAAAAAGAACAAAGGCAAACTAACAGGTTGGATTAGCTACACCTTAGGCCGTAGCGAAAGACAGGTACAAGGCATTAACCTTGGCGATTGGTTTCCAAGCCGTTTTGATAAAACTCATAATTTAAGTGTAGTGGCCATGTACCCATTAGGAGAAAAATGGACTGCATCAGCCAACTTTACATTTAGCTCGGGTACACCGGCCACATTCCCTACCAATAGAATTTTAGTAGGCGATTGGGTAATACCACATAATTCAGAACAAAGGCGAAACAACTACCGCATACCAAATTACCATAGGCTCGATATCTCTTTTACCAGAGCACTACCTAAAATTGAAACCAAACGATTTAACACCGAGCTAGTACTTGGTGTATATAATGCTTATAATAGAAGAAATCCTTTTTCGGTGTATTTTCAACAAGACCCCAATGCTCCTGGCGTAACGCAAGCTTTGCAATACAGCATAATTGCCGGAGTAGTACCCGCCATTGCTTGGAACTTCAACTTTAAATAAGGCAATAATGAAAATTTTAAAATCACATATAATAATACTTGTAGCGGCCATTTTTGCTATAACCGCTTGTACCGACCCTATTGACATTGAACTTGACGAAGGCACGCCACAGGTTAATATAGATGCTTTTATTACCGGCCTACCTGAAGACCAAAAGGTAAGAGTGGTAATAACTACCAATTATTTTGACAACCTAAAAGTTGACCCCATTACTGATGCCGAAGTGGTACTCAGCAGCAGCCTAAATCAGCAGTGGGTATTTAACTACACCGAAAATGGCTATTATGTTTTGCCTTACAGCGACACCATTGTACGCCCATTTGTAGATTATACCCTAACAGTAAAGGCCAATGGGCAAGAGTTTTTTGCTAATACTACCGCGTTTCCGACCACTGCGGTTGATAGCATTTTGTTTTTTGAACAAATACCAACGGGGCCTGGTAGCCTAGATGGTTTTATTGGTGAATTTTGGGGAAATGATCTCCCTGGGTTGCCAAATGCTTATTGGATTAAAACCTTTGTGGACGATACATTAATAAGCGACCCTAACTTTATCAATTTATCACTTGATGCAGGACAGGGTCCCATTTCTGATGGTTCGGCATTTATACCACCTATAAGAACCGGAATTACTACTTTTCCTAATATTTTCCAAAAAGATGAAAAAGTTAGAGTAGAAATTCACGGCATAAGCTTAGAAACGTATGAGTTTATTACTCAAGCCCAATCACAGATAACCAATGGCGGTTTGTTTGCCACTCCCCCTTTTAATGTAATATCCAACATTAAAAATACAAGCGGCAGCGAAGCGGTTGAAGACCAACCTGTAGGTTGGTTTAGCGTGGCAACTGTAAGCAGTTTAGAAGCGGTGGCAGAGTAAAATAGTTAGTTACTTTTCTCTAGAATTATTTTCAAAACGAGAACTACGCTTTATCAGGGGTATCGGTAGTTGTACCACAAATTCAAAAGTTAAGTAGTAAGCTTAATTAATGCTTGGTGTGAGCAATTGATCAGAAACGATGGAATTCATTGCATCGAATCGAATATTGGCAGAGTTCCCGATACCTCTTATACTTTAATCTTTTCTTGAGTTTGGCCTTAAAGCCAAGCTATTACATGTTTGAAATTATGGAAACCAGCTTAAAATTGAACTTTGGAAAAGATGGATTTTATTATAAAACTGAATTCAGTTTTTTAACATGCTGAGAATTTATTCACCTTGCAATTAGGAGCTATTTAAAAAGTATTCTGTCATTTCAAAATTGATTTAGAATCTGTCAGTAAGTCCCGAATTCAATGGTCTAAGATCCTGAATCAAATTTAGGATGACGTTTTTTTAGCTTTTTAGATAGTTCCATTTAGAATACCCTAAAAGGGCTTTAGCCCAAAAATAGACACGGTATTATAGCGGCTAAAGCCAATGCTGCTTTTTTATTTACGGGGTTGAAACCCCGTGCAATTGAATTATCTTTTTACCTTTTTGAGCAGAAGCTAGATTTATATATTACGCACTGAACTGAGTTTTACAAAAACAGAGATTTAATCTCATTATCTGAAAGCTCCGCTGAGAAATTGGGGTGTATTAATGGTGCTCCGCACATTACACATATCAATTACTTTACATCTTCGTAAATCTAATAACGCCACTTTTAGTTTGTATCAGGTACACCCCTTTATCAAGGCCGGCTACCGATATAATATTTGTTTTATGATTTAAGATGCCCTGATCAACCAATCTGCCATCAGCAGAATAAATATGATAGTTCATGGATTCAGGTGAGTTTTGTTCAATAACCAATTTAGCAGTTGCAGGGTTAGGGTAAAAGCTTAAAAGGTTACTAATACTTTCACCAATACTTGATGGTGTAAGCTCAACACAATCAGATATTTTTGAACATCCATTCTTGGTAATTTCAACGGCATAATTACCATCTTCGGTAGCAGTAAAACTTTTACCTGTTTCTCCGGCAATTGGGGCATTATTATCATCACAATTGAGCCATTGGTAAGTAGCATTATTTGCAACTGCAGTTAATGTGTTTCCGCTCTGATTTACATCGTTATTAATATTATAAATGGTTAACTCTAAGGTGAGCAAGCTATCACACCCCTTGGTAGTTTCAAGCTTTTGATAATAAGTACCTGAGCTGGTGTAAGTTTTACCGTTAATTTCAATTTCGCTACATGCAGTTTGGCTTATGGTACTATCGGCTGTAGTTATAGTTAGGTTTAAGGTTACAATGCTATCGCAGCCATTTTTAGTGGCATATTTTTCGGTATATACGCCTGACTTGGTGTAAGTTTTACCGCCGTTAGAAATGTACTCATCGCAAGTTTCTAAGGTTACTTCAGTACCTGTAACTTTACACTGATACTCATAAGCACCAAGGTCTAATTTACTAAAAGTAAGCCTATTACCACCCGCCAAATCCTGACTTGGCAAATCTTTTGCATCAACTGATGGGCTGCCCTTATCAATTGCGGGTGAGTTTTCACTTAATCTAAAATCAGTACCTGAAATAAATTTAGGGTCGCTATTTATATTACCGGTTCCGGTATAGCCGCCACGTATAATGCAATAATTAACCAATGTGGTAACTGATGAACTAATATTCATTACGGGCGAATTATTATTATCCCAAATAATTGCATTAGTATGTTGAGTAGACGTACCACCGGTGGCGTATGATGTTGAGCCTTTATCTGCCACATTATTTACAAACGTGCAATTAAAGGTGGCTATTATACCATCACCATTGTGCAAAGCAGCACCTCGTATGGCTTTATTGCCATCAAACAAGCAATTGGCAAAAACCGATACATCGCCGCTATTATGCACTGCACCTCCAATTACTGAACACTCATTGTTTCTAAAAACGCAATTGATAAACTGTGGGCTAGCTTCACCATCAAAATTAGAAATGGTTACCGCAGCACCTGACGAGAAGCCGCCAAGGTTAGTATTATTCTCAAAAGTACACCAAGTAAATATGGGCGATGAAGCTTCAATCTCAACACCACTGGCAATAAAGTCTTCTGCGTAACCATCGCTAATAGTAAATCCGCTCACTACTATTTGCTTTGAAAGATCGCTTATCACCATTATTCTCTTAATGTTGTCATCCTTATCGGCTGTACCTATCTCGCCACTTAAAACCGATTTATATTCAAGTGGGTTTCGCTGTGCTTGTGCGGTTTCTTTTCCCATAAAGCCTCCAAAAATCGATACACCACTTTTCATTCTAAAAAAATCTGATGTTGAATTGCCAGGTACATATACCCCTTCAGCTACCCAAATCTCATCACCATCTTTCGATGCGCTAATGGCATCTTGCAGATCCGTATATGCATTGTTCCAGTTGTTGCCGTTGTTGCCGCCTTTGGCATCAATATCAACATAAATGGTTTTAGCATAAGATGTTATAGCTATTGCTATTAATACGGTTAGAAGTAGAAGTTTCTTTTGCATGGCAAGATATTATCACTAACAAAGGTCGGAAATCCTATACTCATTGAACCAATTGAATATCAATTAAACATTGAGCACAATATTCTTGTCTATTAGTTTTGTAAATGACATATTTGAGAATGAGAAGATTTTCAACTCCGTTTCTTTTGTTGCTTTTTGCGGCAGTCATTTTAAATAGCTGTGAAAGCACTTTAGAAGAAGATTCAAATCTATTTCTGGTTTTTAATGAAGCCTTTATTGAAACTGGCCCCACATATATTGATATAGTTCACGTAAGTGAAAAAGAGA
>JBMYOR010000236.1:0-5069 GCA_049599535.1 Bacteroidia bacterium
GCTGCTACTTGGGGAGAATGCGTGACTGTAAGAATTTGTGCATTTTGGGACAGTCTAACAAGTCTTCTACCAACTGCATCGGCGGTAGCTCCCCCAATGCCACGGTCAATTTCATCAAAAATCAAAGTAGGAAACTGATTAGACTCTGACATAAAAGCCTTTAGCGCTAACATAATTCTCGAGATTTCACCACCTGATGCTACTTTGCTAACATCCTGCAACTCAATTCCTTTGTTTGCACTAAATAAAAAGTTAAACTGATCAAAACCGCTTTTTTCATTTACCTTATGTAGTTCGGTATTTATTTCAATTTTAAGCTCACCGTCAGGTATTCCTAATTGCTTTAAAGTAAGTGATATTTCGGGCCCAATTTTTTGAGCAGCCGATTTTCTTTTAGCACTTAGTTTTTTGCCTTTTTCAACTACAGCTATCCAATTTTTTGCAACAAGGTTTTCAAGTTTTTTAATCTCATTTTCAAAATCTTCGGCCTGTGCAAATTCTGATTTAAATTGTTGCTCAAGTAGCAAAAGTTCTTCAATGGTTTCAACATTATGCTTTCTAAGCAATCGTTGTATTTTATCCTGCCTTTCGTTTAAGTGTCCTAGCCTTTGCTCGTCAAAAATCCATTCATCTTTTAAACCATTGGCTTCTTGGTTTAGGTCTTGTAGCTCTAAATAAGTTGAGTTAATTCTGTTGCTGATCTCATCAATTCTGGGGTCAAGTGCTGCAAGGCGCTGTACGGCATTTCGCATTTCGCTTAGTTTCTCTAAAACTGAGCCGTCGCCATTATCAAGCAAATGCTCCATAAGCGCAAATGCTTCGGCTATTTTTTCTGAGTTATTGAGCAACTCAAGTTCATGCTCATTGGTTTCATACTCGGCAGCTTCTAATTTCAATTCATTTATTTCGGTAAACTGAAACTGGTTAAAATCTGCCTTTGACCTTAATTCGCTTTCTTTTTGTTTGAGTGTTTCAAGGTTGTTCTTGGCGATTTTCCAAATTTTAAATGCTTTTTTAAAAGCATCAAATTCATTTTGGCTTTTGGCCATAAAGTCTACAAATCGGCGCCTAAAATCTTCACTTTTTAATAAAAGGTTACTGTGCTGCGAATGAATATCAACCAACCTTTCGCCCAATGATTTAAGCACATTTAAGGTTACAGGTGTATCATTTATAAAAGCTCTTGATTTGCCTGTTTTGCTTATTTCTCTACGTAATATGCTTTGGGTCTCATAATCCAGATCTTCTTTTTCAAAATACGTTTCTAAATCTAGGCCAGTTAGGTTAAAATGACCTTCAATTACACATTTATCTTTGTTGTACTCAAAAGCTTTTGCATCTGCTCTATTGCCTAGTAGCAAACCAAGTGCCCCCAGCATTATTGATTTACCTGCACCGGTTTCGCCTGTTATAATATTGAGTTTAGTACCCAAGTTTAGATTTAGCTCTTTAATAAGGGCGTAATTTTTTACATGTAAATGTGTAATCATTTAGCTGCTTAAACCTTCTTTATATTTTGAAAAATTGGCCACATCTATAGTTTCAATTAAAGTGAGCAATCGATTTTTTTCGGTTTGATTGGCTTTTCCAAAAAGATCAATTACTTCTTGCCGTTTGGCTTCTAAAAATACTTGGAGTAAAAATGAGTTGGGCTGGTTTTTATGCACCTTAAGTAAATCTTCTAGGCTTTCGAGCACAGCTATTCTACCAGTTTCCATATTTTCAGTAAATTGATCAAAACCTTGGCGGTGGTATTTAAACATTGTGTTTCTCAGGGGTTTAAATCGCTCGTCCATCATCTGAAAAGCCAGCCAATACCTATTGTCTCTGCCTTTGGCAGTTGCGCTCCAACCCGGAAAACCAGACGTTTGCGCCTGATTGGCAATATTTAGCGCCTTTGTGTAATAATTTGTGCCTGCTAGGCTCGAGTATGAATCATAATCGGCACCCAAACACATATAAGCATAAAAGGCTAAAATTGAGGTTAGATTACTTGTAAATGCACCATCAATGTATTGTAAGGGTTCAAATTCTTTAAACTCGAATTTTATATCCATATCGTTTATTCTAAGCAAGGTGGTGTTGTAGCCTGTTCCGAAAACCGGCCTTGACGATACCATTTGAAGTGAACCTTCAAAAACGGTTTGTCCTTCCATTTTATCAAGATTAATTACAATGCTTAAGTTGATTTTTTCTTCCATTTTAAATTTATCATTGGTAAAGCGGGTTGCGTTCATAAAATTATTAACCGCTTTTTCCATGGTTTCAAAAATCTGCTTGTTGGTGAGCTGTATTTGCGGTGTTAGAATCTCAACGTTGCAATCAAACTCCTGACCGTAACTTGCGCTTTGTTGTACTGAAAACAACAAGGTGAAAACCGCAATAATTTTGTGTTTTAAAGCCATATTTACGCAAAAATAGTTTTTTAATACAATGGCTACTTAACGCCATTGCGCCAAGAATATGTCAACATGACTAAAACAATTTTAAAAACCGCATTTTTATTCGCTCTAATAGTACTCTACAACCCTGTTAAGGCACAAAAAACTCCTTTCGAATTAGGTAATGGAAATCAATCAGCCACTTATTATGAGTGTATTAATTTCTATAAAAAATTAGCATCTGAGACCAATAGAGTAAGTGTACTGAGCTATGGCGAAACTGATAGCGGTGAGCCATTGCACCTTGTGGTACTTGCTCAGGGCAAGGCTCCGGCCAATACCAAAAAAGACAAACAAGCATTTATTCAAAAAATTAAAAATGAAAAAAAATCGGTTTTGTTGGTTATGAACGGAATTCACCCCGGAGAACCAGAAGGAATTGATGCCAGTATGATGTTGGCCAGAGATTTAGCCTACACAAAGTCTAATTTACTCAATAATTTGGTGGTATGTATTATTCCGGTTTACAATATTGGTGGCGCCTTAAATAGAAACTGTTGCACTAGAGCTAATCAAAATGGCCCTGAGCTTTACGGCTTTAGAGGCAATGCCCAAAACTTAGATCTGAATAGAGATTTTGTAAAAGGCGATTCAAAAAACACATGGGCATTTTGGCAAATGTATCATGATTGGCGACCTGATGTTTTTATTGATAATCATACATCAAACGGAGCCGATTATCAGTATACCATGACTCTAATTGCTTCTCAAAAAGATAAGCAGAATTATGGGGTTAAAAAATATATGGAAAAAATGCTGCCATTAATTGACAGTGAAATGGCCAAAAGAGATGAACCTTTAAGCCCTTATGTAAACGTACACGGAAAAGCGCTCGATAATGAAATAGTCGCATTTTTTGAATCACCCAGATATTCAACAGGCTATACTACCCTTTGGGGAACAGTAAGTTTTGTAGCTGAAGCCCACATGCTAAAACCATTTAACGATAGGGTATGGGCTACTTACAAATTAATGGAGTCGATTTTGGTAGTAATGCAAAACACTAAAGATGACTTAGAAAAGCGCGATTTTTATACAGTAAAGCATAATTTAAACAAAAAATATTGGCCCATAGCTTGGCAACTTGATAAAAGTAAATACTCTGAGATTGAATTTAAAGGGTATGAGTACGAATATCAACCTAGTGCAATACCTGGCCAAAAAAGACTCTACTACAACCATAAAAAACCTTTTGAACGTAAGATTAGGTATTACGATAGCTACAATATTGCCGATAGCATTGATAAACCTTTTGCATATGTAATTCCGCGTGGTTGGTATAAAGTAGTTGATAGATTAAAAGAAAATGGCTGTTTGGTAAAACAAGCTTTTTCTGATACAATAATTACAGTAGAAGCTTATAGAATTACAAATTTTGAAAGTGCAAAATCGCCCTACGAAGGGCATTTTCCACACAAAAACATAAAAACTGAAATTACTATTAAAAAATTGCGGGTAAACAAAGGCGATTATTTTGTGGTTTTGCCCAATAGGTTTGCCATTGAAACACTTGAGCCCAGAGCTACTGATGCTTTTTTAGTTTGGAATTTTTTTGATCCAATTTTACAGCAAAAAGAGTGGTTTAGTGCTTATGTGTTTGATGATGTAGCTAAAGATATATTAGAAACTGATAAAGTTATAAAAGCAAAATTTGATGATAAAAGAGCTAAAGAGCCCGATTTTGCTAAAAATTACGGAGCACAACTTTATTGGATTTACCAACAATCGCCTTACTACGAAAAAGCGCATATGCAATACCCAGTTTACCGCATTATGGATGTTTGTAAACTACCAATTAAATAATGCGCTTTGCTGTGAGTTTTGAAAACATATTTTTGCGCCAAATTATTAAAACATGCGATTTTTTGTAGCACTATTTGCCTTGTTAACCATTTTAAGCTCATGCGGTAAAAATGAACAATACGAGACACAAATTACCAATTTACAAGACGAGCTTAAGGCTATGCAAGAGCAAATGCAGGCTATGCAGTTGTCTGATAACGAAAAATCTAAAAATGAATTAGATGCCACGGGTATTGCAATTGTTGACCTTGGTAAGGTTAGAAAAGATTACAAAGGTTTTATTGAAAGTGATAAAAGGCTAATTTCAGTAAAAACCCGATATGAAAACGAGCTAAAAGAATTAGGCAAGCAAATACAAGAGCGCGAATTGATGATTCAGCAAGATGCAGAAAGATTTGGCGAAGAGTTTGTAAAAGACGATTACCAAGAGTATTTGAAATTTAGAGAAAGCGCACAGCAAAAAAGTTACGAACTTGAAGGCAAGCTTGTAAAATTAGAAAACGAGTATATGAGAAAAGTACTTGACGATGTAAACGCACACTCAGCCAAATATGCCGAAGCCAATGGCTACAAAATGATATTGTTTACAGCTATTGAGAACAATATTTTTTATGCCGAAGATAATATCAACATTACTGAAGAGTACATAGCTAATCTTAATAACGATTACGACAGTAAAAATTAATGCTTGCTTACTTTTCAATAATTCAGAAATACATTGACCCAAATTCTGAATTATACCGTGTTTATACAGTACACGTGAGCAATGTTGCGCGCTTGGCCTTAAAAATTGCACGTAAAAAAAAGCTGAGCACATTGCAAATG